>JANMBK010000261.1:0-17339 GCA_031360365.1 Methylophilaceae bacterium | reverse complement strand
ACGGTGGCCGAAGGCGTGGCCAAAGTGACCGAGACCATTTTTGAAAACCGCTTTATGCACGTGCAAGAAATGCAGCGCTTGGGCGCCGATATTAGCATTGACGGCAATACTGCGTTGGTAAAAGGCGTTGAATATTTGGATGGCGCGACTGTGATGGCGACAGATTTACGTGCTTCTGCCAGTTTGGTATTGGCTGGTTTAGTAGCGCGCGGCGAAACGGTAATTGAGCGCATATATCACCTAGACCGTGGTTACGAGTTACTTGAAGAGAAATTTACAAAATTAGGCGCCAACGTGCGCCGTAGCAACTAAAAAGTACTAATAATATGATTACCATCGCACTTTCAAAAGGCAGAATATTCGAAGAAACCACGCCACTATTGGCGGCGGCGGGCATTCGCGCGTTAGAAGATCCTAAATCTTCACGCAAGTTAATCATTGGCACCAATCGTGATGATGTACGCTTGATTATCGTACGTGCTACCGATGTGCCAACTTACGTGCAATATGGCGCGGCAGATATGGGCATAGCGGGCAAAGATGTGTTAGATGAACATGGCGGCGAGGGTTTGTACCAGCCGCTGGATTTGCAAATTGCTAAATGCAAAATGATGGTGGCTGTGCGTAACGATTTTGATTATGAAGCCTCGATTCGTCAAGGCGCGCGCTTAAAAGTCGTGACTAAATATGTCAAAGTGGCACGCGAACACTTTGCTGCAAAAGGCATGCATGTTGACCTGATTAAGCTTTATGGTTCTATGGAGTTGGGTCCTTTGGTTGGGCTGGCAGATGCGATTGTGGATTTAGTCAGCACTGGCGGAACTTTACGTGCTAACAATCTCAAAGCAGTAGAAGAAGTTGGCGATGTTAGCTCGCGGCTGGTCGTCAATCAGGCTTCATTAAAACTTAATCGCGCGCAATTGCGGCCGATTTTGGATGCATTTGCGGATGCGGTTAGTAAAAAAAGTTAGTAAGTAACGGTTTAAATAATAACTTAAATTTTAATATGAACATTCGACGTTTATCCACCAAAGACCAAACATTTGAGGCTGATTTAAAAGCGCTGTTGGCGTTTGAAACAGCGCAAGATGATTCTGTGGACACGGTTGTAACTGGCATTTTGAAGGATGTTAAAACGCGCGGTGATGTGGCAGTGCTGGAATACACCAACCGCTTTGATAAAACCAATGCAAGCTCAGTAGAATCACTTGAAGTTAGCCAAAACGAACTGCGAGCAGCTTTGGATACTCTGCAAGCCAATAGCAGAGCGGCTCTAGAGGCTGCTGCGGAAAGAGTGCGTAATTATCATCAAAAACAAGTGATGCAATCATGGAGCTACAACGAGCCTGACGGCACGCTGCTCGGCCAACAAGTGACGCCGCTAGACCGTGTTGGGTTATATGTGCCAGGCGGAAAAGCGGCTTATCCATCTAGTGTTTTGATGAACGCAATTCCCGCCAAAGTAGCAGGTGTGGGTGAGTTGATTATGGTGGTGCCAACGCCAAACGGTGAGCGTAATCAGTTGGTTTTGGCAGCAGCAGCCATTTCAGGAGTAGACCGCGTATTTTGCATAGGCGGCGCGCAAGCGGTAGGCGCGCTGGCATATGGCACAGAAACTATTCCGCAAGTGGATAAAATTACTGGCCCAGGCAATGCCTATGTGGCGGCTGCAAAGCGCCGTGTATTTGGTGTTGTGGGTATTGATATGGTGGCTGGGCCATCTGAAATTTTGGTGATTTGCGATGGTAAAACCAACCCCGATTGGATTGCCATGGATTTATTTTCTCAAGCTGAGCATGACGAATTGGCGCAAGCAATTTTGCTGTCGCCAGACGCAGAATTTTTAGATAATGTGGCTGCCAGCATGGCTAAGTTGGTTGAAAGCTTGCCGCGAAAAGACATTATCAGCACCTCGATTACCGACCGTGGTGCCTTAATTCTAACTAAAGATTTAGACGAAGCGATAGCAATTAGCAACTATATTGCGCCTGAGCATTTGGAGCTCTCAGTTGAAAATCCGCTGGAAATGAGTAAAAAGATTAAACATGCCGGTGCGATTTTTATGGGTCGCGATACTTGCGAAGCTCTTGGAGATTACTGCGCAGGACCAAATCATGTATTGCCGACATCCCGTACTGCTAGGTTTTCTAGTCCGTTAGGTGTTTATGATTTTCAAAAACGTTCAAGCTTAATTATGGTATCGCCAGCAGGTGCGCAGGTATTGGGCCGTGTGGCATCTACTTTGGCGCGTGGTGAAGGCTTGCAGGCGCATGCTCGCTCTGCTGAGTATCGCTTAAAAAGCTAAATTATGAGTAAATTTTGGAGTGAGGTTGTTCATGGCTTGACGCCTTATGTGCCTGGCGAGCAACCTAAGCTGAATAACCTGGTTAAGCTTAACACCAACGAAAACCCATATGGCCCAAGCCCAAAAGTCACCGCAGCCTTGCAGTCAGAAGCAGCAGAGACATTACGGCTTTACCCTGACCCAAATTCGGAAAAACTAAAAGCAGCCATTGCGACCAATTTTGATTTAAGCCCTAGCCAAGTATTTGTCGGTAATGGCTCAGACGAAGTGCTAGCACACGTATTTCAAGCTTTGCTCAAACATAGCCGCCCGCTATTGTTCCCCGATATTACCTATAGTTTTTATCCAGTATATTGCGGTTTATATGGCATTGAAGCTGAAATTATTCCGCTAAATGAGCAATTTGAGATTGAGGTGAAAGATTATGATAGGCCTAACGGCGGCATTATATTCCCCAACCCAAATGCACCAACTGGCGTGCCTTTGGCGTTGTTTGAAATAGAAAAACTACTTAAATTCAACACAGAATCGGTGGTGGTAGTTGATGAAGCTTATGTCGATTTTGGCACCGAATCTGCCGTCAAGCTGATTAATACTTATCCCAATTTATTGGTCACGCAAACACTCTCTAAAGCGCGCTCTTTAGCGGGCTTGCGTGTGGGTTATGCTCTAGGCAATAAAGACTTAATCGAAGCGTTGATTCGCGTCAAAGATAGTTTCAACTCATACCCGATAGATCGCTTTGCTGAGGCTGGCGCCACAGCAGCCATGCAAGATAGCGCTTATTTTGAATCAACTTGTGCAAAAGTAATGGCCACGCGAAGCGCATTAATAAAGGGCTTGCAGGCATTAAATTTTGTAGTGCTGCCATCAGGTGCCAATTTTATTTTTGCGCGGCATCCTATAAAAGATGGCGCAGAACTTACCGAAAAATTGCGTGAACAAAGCATTATTGTGCGGCATTTTAAAAAACCAACACGCATCGCGCCCTACTTGCGTATTACTATTGGTACAGATATTCAATCAAAACAACTGCTTGAAGCGCTAGCTACAATTTTAAAATAATCGCTAAAAGCGACTAAATTATTGAAATAAAAACCAAAATGCGGTTATTATGTGCGGACATACTAAATATGATAGTAATATTTTGTAAAAATTATTTTAATTAAAACAAAATATTATTTTTTTAATCGATTAATAAGTTGGAGGAATAAGCACCATGGCACAAACCCAAATGGCACTAGATTCACTAGATTTTGATGCAACTGTTGCATTAGCGACAAAAGTGGCACCACACGTTGATATTTTAGAAATCGGTACTCCTTGTATCAAACACAATGGTATTGAGCTGCTAAAAACATTGCGCGCTAAATTTCCAAACAACAAAATCTTAGTCGATTTAAAAACAATGGATGCTGGCTTTTACGAGGCTGAGCCGTTTTATAAAGCTGGTGCAGATATTTGCACAGTATTAGGCACTGCAGATATCGGTACCATTAAAGGTGTAATCGATGTTGCTAATAAATACGGCAAAATGGCACAAGTAGATTTGATTAATGTTGCTGATAAAAAAGCCCGTACATTAGAAGTGGCTAAATTAGGCGCGCACATCATTGGTGTGCACACTGGTTTAGATCAACAAGCGGCTGGTCAAACACCTTTTAACGATTTGGCCATGGTTGCTGGTTTAAAAACAGGCGCTAAAATTTCTGTAGCTGGTGGCGTTAAAGCTGCTACCGTACGTCAAGTGGTAGATGCAGGTGCAGATATTGTTGTGGCAGGTGCAGCGATATATGGCGCAGCCGATCCAGCAGCTTCAGCTGCAGAAATCACTGGTTTAGCACGTGCAGGTAATGCAAGTGCTGGCGGTATGGGTAAATACTTGCCTTGGGCGCTTATTGCTGGTGCTGTATTGCTTGGTTTGTATTTATTAAAAGGTGGTAACTCACTTGAGGAAATGCCGGCTGCAGCAGATGCAGCGATGGAACAAGTGCAAGAAGCTGCGCCTGCTGCGGTTGAAGCTGTTGAAGCTACCGCTGCAGCAGCTGGCGATGCGGTTGAAGCTGCAAAAGATGCGGCAGTAGAAGCAATGCCTGCTGAAGCTGCTCCAGTAGAACCTGCTCCAGTAGAGGCAGCACCAGCTAATTAGTTTTAGTAAGCTGGTTTTAAGTGTTGTTAAAAAGCCGACCAGTAGGTCGGCTTTTTAATTGTCTATACTTTAATAAAATAGTACGAAAGCACTAAAGATTTAGGTTAAAATGCAATTTAGGTTAAAATGTCTTAAATTATTCATTATCAATTAGTTAACTTAAATTAACTCAAAGCACATGCGCCAAGCAGAAGTTACCCGCAATACCTTAGAAACTCAAATTACCGTGGCCATCAATCTTGATGGTACAGGCGCTTCACAGTTCAATACTGGCCTAGGTTTTTTAGACCACATGCTCGATCAAATCGCGCGTCACGGCATGTTTGATATTCACGTGCAAGCCAAAGGTGATTTGCATATTGATGCGCACCACACAGTAGAGGATATTGGCATCACACTTGGTCAAGCATTTGCAAAAGCCATTGGTGATAAAAAAGGCATTAACCGCTACGGACACGCTTATGTGCCCCTAGATGAGGCGCTGAGTCGCGTGGTGCTCGATTTATCTGGACGTCCAGGTTTAGAGTTTAATTGCGAATTCACGCGCGCCGCCATTGGTGAGTTTGATGTGGATTTAGTGCATGAGTTTTTTCAAGGCTTTGTCAATCACGCCAATGTCACTTTGCATATTGATAACCTAAAAGGTCACAACTCGCATCACCAGTCTGAGACCATCTTTAAAGCCTTTGGCCGCGCCTTGCGTATGGCGGTGACGTTGGACTCACGTATGTCAGGTATTATGCCTTCCACCAAAGGTTCTTTATAAAAGCTAAGCTCGACCTTTTATGCAAAAAGTAGATATTGCGGTGGTTGATTATGGCATGGGCAATTTGCGCTCGGTGTCTAAGGCGGTTGAGCATGTGGCTTCGGGTAAAACCGTTGTAGTGACGAGTGACCCAGATCTGATTCACCAATCCGAGCGCGTCGTGTTTCCTGGTCAAGGCGCTATGCCAGATTGTATGCGCGAGTTAGATGCACGCAATCTCAGGCCTGCCATTATTGATGCTGCTAACAATAAGCCTTTTTTAGGCATTTGCATTGGTATGCAATTGTTGTTTGAACACTCTGAAGAGGGCGATACTGCGGGTTTGGGCTTGTTTCGAGGTAACGTAAGGCGTTTTGCCGAAAAGCTAACAGATGAAAACGGCGATAAATTAAAAGTGCCGCACATGGGCTGGAACCGTGTATATCAGACACAAGCCCATGTGTTATGGACAAATATCGAAGACGCCGCACGCTTTTATCATGTGCACAGCTACTATGCAGTGCCGCTTGAGGCTGGTATTAGCACGGGAGAAAGCGAATATCCCAACCGTTTTACTACCGCCGTTGTGCGAGATAATATATTCGCTACTCAATTTCATGTAGAAAAAAGTGCGGCAGCTGGCTTGCAATTACTTAGTAACTTTGTAAACTGGAAGCCTTAATTAACTTTTTTGTTTTAACTTAAACTTAACTCAATTTAATAAAAATCATGCTTATTATTCCTGCGATTGATCTCAAAGATGGCCACTGCGTGCGGCTAAAACAAGGCTTAATGGAAGAATCTACCGTGTTTTCAGAAGACCCAGCCGCGATGGCGCGGCATTGGGTAGACCAAGGTGGTAAACGTCTGCATTTGGTCGATTTAAACGGCGCCTTTGCGGGCAAGCCAATTAACGAAAGTGCGATTAAATCAATCGTCGCGGCATGCAAAGGCGAGATTCCCATTCAGCTAGGCGGTGGCATTCGTGATTTAGAAACGATTGAGCGTTATTTGGACGATGGCATTGATTACGTGATTATTGGCACCGCAGCAGTTAAAACGCCGGGCTTTTTGCACGAAGCTTGTTATGCTTTCCCAGGTCAAATTATAGTGGGGCTAGATGCTAAAGATGGCAAAGTAGCGATTGATGGCTGGAGCAAACTGACAGGCCATGACGTGATTGATTTAGCCAAAAAGTTTGAAGATTACGGTGTCAGTTCTATTGTTTATACCGATATTGGCCGCGATGGCATGCTCAGTGGTGTGAATATTGAAGCGACGGTGGCCCTGGCGCAAGCGCTGACAATCCCTGTGATTGCCTCTGGCGGCTTAACCAATTTGGACGACGTAAAAAAACTTTGCGCAGTAGCACACGAAGGCATTATTGGCGCTATTACTGGCCGCGCGATATACGAAGGGACTATAAGTTTTGCCGAGGCGCAAAAATTGGCAGATGAGTTAAGCACTTAATGGCATTAGCAAAAAGAATTATTCCGTGCTTGGATGTGACTGACGGTCGCGTGGTAAAAGGCATCAATTTTCTTGAGTTGCGCGATGCAGGTGATCCAGTCGAAATTGCCAAGCGCTACGACGACCAAGGTGCGGATGAGCTGACGTTTTTAGACATCACCGCCAGCTCAGATAACCGCGATTTAATTTTGCACATTATTGAAGAAGTCGCCAGCCAAGTGTTTATCCCGCTTACTGTGGGCGGCGGCGTGCGCGAGGTAGCCGATGTGCGTCGTTTGTTGAACGCAGGTGCCGATAAAGTCAGCATTAATACAACGGCAGTATTAAATCCGCAAATCGTCAAAGATGCAGCAGACCGTTATGGCTCACAATGTATTGTGGTCGCTATCGACGCAAAAAAAGTAGATAATCAAGCATTCGAGTGGGAAGTGTTTACCCACGGTGGCCGCAAACCAACAGGGTTAGACGCAGTCAAGTGGGCGCAGCACATGGTGGCGCTTGGAGCGGGCGAGTTGCTGGTGACTAGCATGGATAGAGATGGTACTAAGATTGGTTTTAATAATCCACTTAATAAAGCAATTAGTGATGCTGTAGAAGTGCCGCTGATTGCATCCGGTGGTGTGGGTAATTTGCAGCATTTGGTGGATGGTGTGAAGCTAGGCGGTGCAGATGCAGTGCTGGCGGCCAGTATTTTTCATTATGGTGAATTTACTGTGCAGCAAGCAAAGGCTTACATGGCTGAACGTGGTATAGAGGTAAGGTTATGAACTGGTTGGATGAGATTCACTGGAATGCAGAAGGTTTAGTGCCTGTTATCGCACAAGATTATAAAACGGGTAAAGTGCTGATGTTTGCCTGGATGAACCGTGATGCGTTGCAACAGACTAATGACACCAAACAAGCGATTTATTTTTCGCGTAGCCGCAATAAACTGTGGCGCAAAGGCGAAGAAAGCGGCTTCAGCCAAAATGTTCACGAAATTCGTGTGGATTGTGATGAAGACGTTATTTTGCTAAAAATTGAGCAAATGGGCGACATTGCTTGTCATACGGGACGTAACAGTTGCTTCTTTAAAAAGCTAGAAAATGGTAATTGGAAAATTGATCAACCTGTGCTTAAAAACCCTGAAGATATTTACAAGCCAGTAGCCTGAACGATAAATAAACATATGAGCGACATTTTAAATAGGCTTGCTGAGATGCTGGAATCACGCAAAAGCGCTGATGCCGATAGCTCTTATGTGGCAAAATTGTACGCCAAAGGCATGGATAGTATTCTTAAAAAAGTGGGCGAAGAAGCGACTGAGACGGTGATTGCAGTCAAAGGTGGCAATCGAGAAGAGATTATCTATGAAACAGCAGATTTGTGGTTTCACACGCTGATTATGCTGGCAAAAGCCAATATTAAACCGCAGGAAGTATTGGATGAGCTGGCGCGGCGCGAAGGTTTATCTGGCATAACTGAAAAAGCGCAAAGAAGTCCAAAATGAGTGCCGACTGCATATTTTGTAAGATTATTGGTGGTGCAATACCTGCCAAAAAAATCTATGAAGACGATGACGTGATTGTTTTTAATGATATTAAGCCGATGGCAAAAGTGCACTTTTTGATTGTGCCAAGATTGCATGTGGAAGGCTTAAAAGCGTGCGATATTTCACATCAAAATTTACTGGGTAAAATGCTGTTATTGGCACCAAAGCTGGCGACGGAGCAAGGCTTGGTTGGGTTTAAAACACTGATTAATACTGGGCGTGAAGGCGGCCAAGAGGTGTTTCATATTCATGTACATGTATTTGGCGGTGGAAATTAATAAATTTTATTTAGGAGATAGTCATGGGTATTGGGGCTTGGTGGCATTGGTTAATTGTGTTGCTGATTGTGGTACTGGTATTTGGTACAAAAAAACTGAAAAATATAGGTGGTGATGTGGGTGGCGCAGTAAATGAGTTTAAAAAGGCTATGAAAGATGGGCAAACTGGTGATGTTAAAGACGATACAACTACAGTTGAAGGCGAAGTTACCAATAAAACAAAAGATAAAGTTTAATTTTTTAAACAATATTCATGTTTGATGTTTCATTTTCAGAGCTATTTGTCATCGCAGTGGTGGCGCTGCTAGTGATTGGCCCTGAAAAGTTGCCAAAAGTCGCGCGCACTCTGGGCGCGTTTATGGGCCGCATGCAGCGTTATGTGGCGCAGGTGAAAGAGGAAGTTAACCGCGAAGTGCGTTTTGAAGAGCTGCAAAAATTGCAGCAAGAAATCAAGCAGTCAGTAGAAAGTAATGTGGTAAAACCTATTGAGCATGAAGCTGCTGCCCTGCGAGGCAGTATATATAAGGCTTCTAGCGATACTAAATTAAAGCCCATATCTGCCAAGCCAAAAACTAAAACAAAAGTAGTGGTAAATAAGCGCACCAGCGCCCAAAAAATGCAAGCTGCCAGACCAAAAATTGCAAATAAGCCTAAATAAGGGCTTGATTACATGACACCTACCGAAACCTTTATTACACACTTAATTGAGCTGCGTAATCGCCTGTTAAAAATTGTGCTGGGATTTGTATTGGTGTTCATTGCGCTGTTTCCGTTCGCCAATAAAATCTATGCGCTGCTGGCTGCGCCTATGTTGGCCAAGCTGCCAGCAGGTGGCCAAATGATTGCCACTGCCGTCACCACCCCGTTTTTTATCCCAATGAAAGTCACCATGATGGCGGCATTTGTGATTGCCTTGCCACTTACGTTATACCAAATTTGGGCGTTTGTGGCGCCCGGATTGTATGCGCACGAGAAAAAATTGATGGTGCCTGTCATCGCCACCAGTAGCTTATTATTTTTGGCAGGCATGGCGTTTGCCTATTTTGCTGTGTTTCCTGTCGTGTTTGGCTTTATCGTCAGTAGCGCGCCAGCAGGTGTGGCGGTGATGACCGATATTGCGCAATATTTAGATTTTGTGTTGACGTTATTCATGGCATTTGGTCTAGCGTTTGAGGTGCCAATTGCAGTAGTGTTGATTGCGCGTTTTGGCTGGGTGACCATTGCGCAATTGAAAGAAGCGCGTAGTTACGTGATTGTGGGGGCGTTTGTACTGGGGGCTATTTTCACGCCGCCCGATATTATTTCACAGTTTATGTTATCGATTCCGTTGTGGTTATTGTACGAGGCGGGCATTCTGGTAGCGCAATATACAACGCCAAAAGCGAATTCAATAAAAGCTTAATTATTTCGATGCTCTGCAAGCCTTATAGACATTGGCTCGCAGAGCATCTATTTTCTCTCGACGACTAGTTATCAATTTTATGCGATTAAATTTAGCGCCTTGTTGCTGCTGGTTTTGGCCGTTTACCAACTGCCACACGTACTGTCATTTCTTTGGCCGCGCGGGCAATTTTTAGCTCAGCTTTATCATCAGGTTTAAGCGCAGCGATGATATTCAACATGCCGCTGCTATCCACCACTTCTTTATCGTTAATTGCCAGCAGCACATCGCCCGCTTTTAGCCCAGCCATATCCGCAGGGCTGTCACGCAACACGCCTGCAATCAGCGAGCCTTGTGCTTTACTTAATTTAAACGAGTCCGCCAGCTCTGGTGTTATATCTTGTGCTTCTATGCCTATCCAACCGCGTGTGACACTGCCGTTTACCGCAATTTGCTCCATCACTTGCTTGGCAATGCTGGCAGGTATCGCAAAGCCGATGCCCATGCTGCCGCCATTGCGCGAATAAATGGCGCTGTTAATACCGATTAAATTACCTTGGACATCTATTAGTGCGCCGCCCGAGTTGCCAGGATTAATTGAGGCGTCGGTTTGTATAAAATTTTCATAGGTATTAATACCCAAATGGTTACGCCCAAGCGCACTAATAATGCCTTGCGTCACTGTTTGCCCCACACCAAACGGGTTACCAATCGCCAGCACTACGTCGCCCACATTGATTTTTTCATTAGCTGCAAAAGTAATGGCTGGCAGATTTTCTGCCTCTACTTTTAGCACGGCTAAGTCGGTGTCAGGGTCGGTGCCCACCACTTTGGCCGCCAATTTTCTGCCATCGGCTAGCGCTACTTCAATTTCATCGGCGCTAGAAACCACATGATCGTTAGTTAAAATCAAGCCTTGCTCGCTGACGATAACGCCGCTACCCAAACTGCTATCCGGTTGGCCACCTTCTTCATTTTCTGGGGGCTCACCAAAAAAATGTTTAAATAGCGGGTCATCTCTAAATTGCTCGTGCGGACTGGGGGTAGTCAATTTACTTGAGGTAAAAATATTCACCACCGCAGGCATGGCTTTATTAGCCGCAGCACTATAGCTGCCAATTGATGCAGTTGTTGTTTTGTCTTTTTCTGAAACGCTTGATTCCACTTGGTTGATAACAATGGCGTCTTGCTTATTTTCAAGCAGATGTGGGTAAAAAAGACGCAGTACAAACAATAAGCCCAAGCAAGCGGTCACAGATTGTGCAAAAATAAGCCAAATACGTTGCATAAATTTAGAACTTAAATATGAATGTTGATAAGTATAGGTGAAAAAGTGGAGATTTTTATATGAATATCAATACCCTTAACAATTATTTAAACTTATTGCTACAACCCGATCGCTTCAGTGATTACTGCCCGAATGGCTTGCAAGTTGAAGGCAAACGCGAAATCAACAATATTGTGACGGGTGTGACTGCGAGTATGGCTTTGCTAGAGGCTGCTCTGCAAGCCAATGCAGATGCGGTGCTGGTGCACCATGGCTATTTTTGGCGAGGCGAAGCACAAGAGATAATTGGCATTAAAAAGCGCCGCATACAATTTTTATTGCAGCATGACATTAACTTACTTGCGTACCACTTGCCGCTAGATGCGCATGCCGAGCTGGGCAATAACGTGATGCTAGCCAAGCAATTGGGCTTAAATATCACAGGCAAAACCGGCGAAAAAGAAATGTTGCTACTGGCGGAATTAAATGCGCCGCAAAGCCTCCAAATGTTTGCAAAATTAATTGAAACCAAGCTCATCAGAACGCCACAAGTGATAGGTGATTTAGCTAAACCGGTTAAAGCAGTGGCTTTATGCACAGGCGCCGCGCAAGGTTACATTGAGCAAGCCGTGGCAGCCAATGTGGACGTGTATATTAGCGGTGAGATCTCGGAGCAAACCGTGCATGTGGCGCGTGAGAGTGGAATGTCTTATATATCAGCGGGGCATCACGCAACAGAACGTTACGGCATACAAGCATTAGGCGAACATTTGGCACAAAAATTTGGTTTAAAGCACACATTTATTGATATTGATAATCCGGTTTAATACTGAATTTAGTCTATGTATTTCAATTACTTATGCAATTAAATTAGGTTTATTTTGCAAAAAAATGTATAATGCGCGGCTTGATTTAAAAGCCTTAAATTCCAAATTAATTTAGGCTCAAAATGCTACAAGGATATTGAATGTCAGACATTACAAATGAGATGGGCGCAGACAAAAACGCTTTATCTTTCTCGGCACCTAGTCAAATAGACCAAGAAAAACGTAATTTTTTAATTACCGCTACCGCCTGCACAGGCGCAATTGGAGCAGCTGCCGTGTCAGTGCCGTTTGTTGGCAGTATGTTGCCTAGTGAGCGTGCAAAAGCCGCTGGTGCACCAGTTGAAGTGGATATTAGCAAAATTAAACCGGGCGAAATGTTGGTGGCAGAGTGGCGCGGCCAGCCAGTGTGGATATTAAACCGAACTGACGCACAAACCGCAGAATTGTCTAAGCACAATGATGATCTCACTGATCCGATGTGTGATGTAACCTCGCAGCAACCAGCTTATTGTAAAAACACTGGTCGCGGTATCAAGCCAAATATTGGGGTTGTTATTGGTATTTGTACGCATCTAGGTTGCTCGCCTACTGCTAAATTAGAGTCTAAAGGCGATATGGGCGAAAATTGGACCGGTGGTTTTTTCTGCCCATGTCACGGCTCTAAGTTTGACTTGGCGGGCAGGGTGTTTAAAGGCTCACCAGCACCAACAAATCTCGTAGTGCCTCCACACCAATATTTAGCTGAAACTACCCTGTTGATTGGTGTAGATATGGTGGAGGTATAAGTTATGACTCAAGATAAAATAACAGCAAAAGTCGTTGAAACTTCAGGCCAAGAAACCAAAGGAATAGTCGGCTGGATAGACAAGCGCTTTCCGCTCACCAGTAATATCAAAGCCCATTTAACTGAATATTACGCCCCAAAAAACTTTAATTTTTGGTACTTTTTCGGTTCGCTGGCTTTACTGGTGTTGGTCATGCAAATTGTCACTGGCATCTTCTTAACAATGCACTACAAGCCTAGTGCTGTAGAGGCATTTGCCTCGGTAGAATACATTATGCGCGATGTGTTTGGCGGCAATATTATTCGCTATATGCACTCTACAGGCGCCTCCATGTTTTTTGTGGTGATATATTTGCATATGTTCCGCGGGCTTATTTATGGCTCATATCGAAATCCGCGCGAGCTTATTTGGCTATTTGGCGTAGGCATTTTCTTGTGCTTGATGGGTGAAGCGTTTTTTGGTTACCTGTTGCCTTGGGGGCAAATGTCTTATTGGGGCGCGCAAGTGATTGTGAATTTGTTTGCAACTATACCTTTCATCGGCCCAGATATTTCAGAGTGGTTGCGTGGTGATTATTTAGTGTCCGATGCCACCTTAAATCGCTTTTTTGCTTTCCATGTCATTGCGTTGCCGCTGGTGATTTTAGGCTTGGTGATGTCGCATTTGGTTGCCCTGCATGAGGTTGGTAGCAACAACCCAGATGGCGTAGAGATTAAAGCCACTAAAGATAAAAAAACTGGCATTCCGCTCGATGGTATTCCGTTTCATCCTTATTACACGGTGAAGGATATGGTGGGTGTTGTAGTGTTTTTAATTGTGTTCGCTAGCATTTTATTTTTTGCGCCAGAAATGGGTGGCTACTTTTTAGAGGCCAATAATTTCATCCCCGCTGATCCACTAAAAACGCCTGCACACATTGCACCAGTGTGGTATTTCACGCCATATTATTCAATTCTAAGAGCAGTGCCGCCAATTGGTATTTCACAATTTCCAGGTGTGGCGGCGATGGGCTTGTCGGTAATGATATTTGCATTATTGCCTTGGTTAGATCGCAGCCCAGTAAAATCGATTCGCTATCGTGGTGGCTTGTACAAAAAATGGCTAGCCGCATTTGTGATTAGCTTTGTGGTGCTGGGTTATTTAGGTACGGTACCGTCGAACATATGGGGCCAGTTTAATAATGGCTGGGCGGTTGTTGGTGGTGCAGATATTGCCACCGTGGTTGCGCGCTTTTTTACTGCTGTTTACTTTGCATTTTTCATTCTAATGCCTTGGTATAGTGCAATCGATAAAACTAAACCAGTGCCAGAAAGAGTGACAGGTTGATATGAAAAAATTACTTCTACTATTAACGTTGCTGCCCTTATTGGTGATAGCCAAAGAGGTGAAAATCGGTGTGACTGCGCCTATTGATGCGAGTGATCATGCATCACTACAGCGCGGTGCAAAAACCTTTATTAACAATTGCCTTAACTGCCACAGCGCTAACTATATGCGCTATAACCGTCTAAAAGATATTGGCTTAACCGAAAAGCAAATTAAAGACAATTTACTGTTTGCCGGCGAAAAAGTGGGCGATACCATGGCTGTGGCGATGAACCCGAAAGATGCCAAAAAATGGTTTGGTGTGATTCCGCCTGATTTGTCGGTAGAAGTGCGCGCCCGTGGTGCAGATTGGGTGTATGCCTATATGCGCGGATTTTACCGCGATGAAACTACGCCGACGGGTTGGAACAATATTGTTTACGACAAAGTTGCCATGCCGCATGTGCTTTACGAAATGCAGGGCGAGCAAGTGCTAAACCACGAAACGCACAAGCTAGAGTTAGTCAAATCTGGCAAATTAAGCCCAAGTGAATACAACGCTTATATTGGCGATTTAACTAACTATATGGCGTTTATGGCTGAACCTGGTAAGCAACAACGCCAGCAATTGGGATGGTATGTATTATTATTTTTGGGCGTGGTATTGGTGCTGGCTAAAAAGCTCAAAAATGAATACTGGAAAGATATTAAAAAAGGAAATGATTAAATTATGATGAAACTATACTCAGGCTCGGTTGATCCGTTTAGCCACCGCTGCCGCATTGTGCTGTTTGAAAAAGGCATGGATTTTGAAGTGATTGACGTGGATTTGGCCAATAAAGCTGAAGATTTGGCCATATTAAATCCGTATGGCGAAGTGCCAGTGCTGGTTGAGCGCGATTTAATCTTGTCAGAAGCGAATATTATCAATGAATATATCGACGAACGTTTTCCGCACCCGCAATTGATGCCGGCAGATCCTGTGATGCGCGCGCGCGCGCGTTTATTTTTGTATAACTTTGAGAAGGATTTGTTTTCGCACATCAAAGATATTACCTCTGACAATCAAGAAGTGGCAGATAAAGCACGCAAAACCATACGCGATAATTTAACGCAAATTGTGCCAATTTTTAGTAAACAAAATTATTTGTTGGGCGATGATTATTCAATGTTAGATGTTGCAGTTACGCCGCTACTATGGCGTTTGGGGCATTACGGTATTGATTTGCCAAACCAATGTGCGCCATTGTTAAAATATGCTGAGCGTTTGTTCTCGCGTCCGTTGTATGCGGATGCGATGACGCCGTCAGAAAAGGCAATGAGAAAGTAACCATGGCGGATGGCTTGATTCCTACCAAGCCTTACATGGTGCGGGCCATTCACGAATGGTGCGTCGATAATGGCTTAACGCCACATTTGTTGGTGGCGGTGAATGCGCAATGTCGGGTGCCAATGGCGTTTGTAAAAGACGGCGAAATTGTACTAAACCTAAATTACAGCGCCACCAAGGATTTGCATATTGATAACGATGCCATTGTATTTTCTGCACGTTTTAGCGGCGTATCGCAAAATTTATATGTACCGATGGGTGCGGTAAAAGGTATTTTTGCACGCGAAAACAGCCAGGGCATGTTCTTTGAGACTGCCCTAGAAGCCACCGTATCTAAAACTAATAGACATGCGGGTACTGGCGATGCTGTTTTAGATGCCAATAGTGAGATTAGTGCAAAACAAAAAAACAGTGAAGCACCTGCTAAAAAGAAACCGACGCTGACTATCGTCAAATAAAAGCGCAAAAAAATATCGCAAAAGGGCTAGGCGACAATAAATAATATTGTTATAGTCACGCCTTCAAGAAATGCCGGGTTAGCTCAGTTGGTAGAGCAGCGCACTTGTAATGCGAAGGTCATCAGTTCGATTCCGATACCCGGCACCAAATTTTATTGGTTTATAACTAAAAGCCAGTAAATAATCTGCAAAAAATCGACGAAACCAATTAATTCATTTAGCAATGCAATAATTGTTAACGTTTAGCCGTTTTATGTTTGACAGTATGTCAAAAAATAAGCATAATCGCGGGTTCGGTTAGGAGGGGTGGCCGAGTGGTTAAAGGCGACGGACTGTAAATCCGTTCTCTCTGAGTACGCTGGTTCGAATCCAGCCTCCTCCACCAATATTTAAAACGGTATTAAAACAATGTAATTTAGTAGGCGATAAAAGTTAAAACTTAAGCGGGTGTAGCTCAGTTGGTAGAGCTTCAGTTTTCCAAACTGAATGTCGTGAGTTCGAGCCTCATCGCCCGCTCCATTGCTTGTAATGCTTTGTTTTAAGATAATTTTTAACTATAAAAATAGTAAAAGAGCCCATGTGGCTCAGTGGTAGAGCACTCCCTTGGTAAGGGAGAGGTCGCGGGTCCGATTCCCGCCATGGGCACCAAATAGAGATGATTGTGTTGAATGTTGTTGAATTAAGTGTTGTTAACGTTTTATCCAGAGTTTTATTAAGTTAAATAAAACTTTTATGGCTTGCATGGGTTAGATAGTAGTGTAAGCAAAAGCAGAGCATTAAGTTAATAGAATTTTAATTAAGTTTAAACTAAAGAATATTTAAAGGAATTAAAAATGGCAAAAGGCAAATTTGAACGGACCAAGCCACACGTTAACGTGGGCACGATTGGCCACGTCGATCATGGTAAGACTACATTAACGGCAGCGATTACCACCATTCTTGCTAAAAAGTTTGGTGGCGAAGCTAAAGCGTATGACCAAATTGACGCAGCGCCAGAAGAAAAAGCACGCGGCATTACTATTAATACTGCGCACGTGGAATATGAGACGGCTAACCGTCACTACGCCCACGTTGACTGCCCAGGCCACGCCGACTATGTAAAAAACATGATTACTGGTGCTGCCCAAATGGATGGTGCAGTGTTGGTATGCTCAGCCGCTGACGGCCCAATGCCACAAACGCGTGAACATATCTTACTTGCTCGTCAAGTCGGTGTGCCTTATATCGTCGTCTTTATGAACAAAGCCGACATGGTGGATGACAAAGAACTGTTAGAGCTGGTTGAAATGGAAATCCGTGAATTGCTCAGCAAATACGACTTTCCAGGTGACGACACGCCAGTCATTATCGGTTCTGCTAAATTAGCCCTAGAAGGCGACCAATCAGAATACGGCGAACCATCAATCATCAAGCTAGCAGAAGCACTCGATACTTACATCCCCATGCCAGAACGTGCCATTGACGGCACCTTCTTGATGCCAGTAGAAGACGTATTCTCTATCTCAGGT
>JANMBK010000252.1:0-17194 GCA_031360365.1 Methylophilaceae bacterium | reverse complement strand
TAATCAACTTGTTTAATGCCCTCTGCGCTAAAACGACAATAGCGGCGGCGTTTATACATTTCTCATGCCATGGTTTAACTCCTAATATTTTTAATATAAATTTTTTATAACTTAATCTGTTCAATATGTAAAACCAGTTGTGTACTTTTTGCGCTGCGTTTGGCTAAAAAACCTTTGGCTTTGATATTATCGCCAATTTGAATATTAGTTTTTGCTAGCCTGCCTATGGCGACTGCATTGACTTCACATTCCACTTTTCTTTTTAAGCCAGCCTCAGTTTGTTCAGAGGCATGTTGCAACACAAAACTTAACAACGGTAAACCTGCTGGGGTGTAGCGTATGGCTTCTAGGCCAATAACTACACCGCTCAGCGTTAAACTATTCACTTAAGCTGCTGCAACCTCTGCTTTAGCGGCAACTTCTGCAACTGGTGCTGCTGCTGGTTTAGCTGGCGCTTCGTCACGGCTAATTACGTTACGTGATTTTTCTTCTTTCATCATTGGGCTAGGTGCGGTTACCGCAGTTTTAGTACCCATGGTGATGTGACGAATCACTGCATCGTTAAATTTGAAGCCGTGCTCAAGCTCAGCCAAGGCTTCTAGGCTGCACTCAATGTTCATTAACACATAATGTGCTTTGTGGATTTTTTGAATCGGGTAAGCCAATTGACGACGGCCCCAATCTTCTAAGCGGTGCATGGTGCCGCCGCTGGCTGCAATTTGCGCGCGATAACGCTCAATCATTGCAGGCACTTGCTCGCTTTGGTCCGGATGGACGATAAAAACTACTTCGTAATGACGCATGTAATCTCCTTGTGGTTAAAGCCACCTGTTATGCGTTCCAATTAAATGGACAGTGTGGCAAGGTTTGAAAGAGTCGCGATTATAGACAAAAAACGTTGATTAATCAATCCATTAATTTACATTCTGGTTAAACTCAATATTTCGACCAATAAAATTTAACTTTAAGTTTTTTTAGGCCAATTTCAGATCCTTATGAGCACCATCAATCCTATCTATTTCAAGCCTTATAGCCCTTTTGGGTAGTCATGAGTTCATCACTTTGAGCCAATTAATATGCTAAGATACATCGCGTTGACTAACAACAATAACTAAGGTTATTAATAATGAATTCTAATTCTATTGATTTCATAGCTAAGACGCAATTATTGTCTATAGTTATCCCCTGCTTTAATGAAGAAGAAGTAATTGCGGAAACCATGAGGAGACTAAACACTTTCTGCGCCGAACTAAGCAACCTTAATGTCGAACTTATTTTTGTAGATGATGGTAGCCGTGATCGTACTCGTGAACTATTAAAAGAATATGCTGCAGAAGATTCAAAACTAAGAATTATTGGATTTGCACGTAACTTCGGTCATCAGATTGCAGCAACTGCAGGAATTGATGCTGCCAATGGGGATGCAGTGGTTTTAATCGACGCAGACCTTCAAGACCCACCAGAAGTTATTCATCAGATGATCACAAAGTGGCAGGAAGGATATGATGTTGTTTATGCAACTCGTACTGAGCGGCATGGAGAATCTGCATTCAAACTTGCTACAGCAAGAAGCTTCTATCGCCTTCTTAATCAACTCTCAGATGTTCTGATTCCGCTGGACACAGGCGACTTCCGCCTTATGAGTAAAAATGTGGTGGATACGCTACGAGCTATGCCTGAGCGTGATCGTTTTATCCGTGGGATGGTTTCTTGGGTGGGATTTAAACAGATTGCACTACCATATAAACGAGCTGAACGCTTCGCTGGCGAGAGCAAATATCCTTTAAGTAAGATGCTGCGTTTTGCAATAGATGGCATTCTTTCCTTTTCAACCAAACCCCTCCAGATGTCTGTTGGAATGGGGTTTATCTGTGCACTGCTTTCAATCCTAGGTATTTTTTATGCACTCTATCTTCGTTTATTTACGAATGTTTGGGTTGAAGGTTGGACGGCCTTAATGATTGCTGTTCTCTTTATTGGTGGTATTCAGCTAATTAGCGTAGGTATTCTAGGTGAATATGTTGGCCGCATCTATAACGAGATTAAACGTCGACCGCTCTATGTTGTTCAAGAGTACTTAGGATTTCCAAATAGCGGACCTGTGATATCTAGAAGTCCTGTGGTAGTGAACAATTGACGATAAAGAAATTACTCCAGTTAATCATAGGTATTTCTATTGCTGCTTTTTTTATTTGGTTAATATTTCGTAAAATTAACCTTGAAGAAATCAAGCAGGCTTTCGTTGGTGCAAATCTATCATGGGTGATGGCAGCACTGGCAGCGTTTGCAGTTGGATACGTCTGCAGAATCGAGCGATGGCGCTTAATGCTGCAACGCGACAACCCAGTTTTGAGTTGGAGCAATTGTGCGGGTCCTCTGCTGGCAAGCATTGCTGCAAACAATATTTTGCCATTTAGAGCGGGAGATGTTTTACGGGCTTTAGCCTTTAATCGAAGATTAGGAATTAGTGCAGGTATTGCTATAACCACATTATTTGTTGAGCGTCTACTCGATTTACTTATGCTACTAACTCTACTAGGCGTGGCACTTATTTTTTTTGGGTTGGATTCTTCCCATTTTATCGGATTTGGTAGTGGGGCTCTCATTTTAAGTGCCGGCATCATTCTTTTCGTGTTGCTGTTTCCCACATTATTTTCACCATTGGCCTTATCTATTGGCGAGCTTATTGTGCGGATTGCCCCTAAAATTGGGCATAGGCTTCTTGATGAAATTACTAAAAGCCTAGCGACACTTAAGCATTTAGCCCAAGGGCACACTATGATCAAGTTGGTTTTATGGACTTTGTTTGCTTGGACGGCTGAAGGTTGTGTTTTTTGGTTTTCCGCCTTAGCACTGCCCTCCATTCTTAACCCTCAGGCAAGTTGGTTAGCACTCCCAGTCGGCACTTTGGCAACGCTTATTCCGAGCACTCCAGGCTATGTCGGCACATTTGATTTTTTTACAGTACGTGCCATGACCGAACTTGGTAACGCATCAGCGGCAGCGACGGCTTATGCGCTTCTAGTCCATGCCCTATTGTGGCTTCCTCCAACCCTCGTGGGCGGTGTATATCTTCTACTTCATCCTATAAAACAACACGATCAATTGAAGGCATTTAAGTTATGAGTTTGTCTCACAAAACCCAGGTAACCATTGTTGGTGGCGGATTTACTGGCCTAGCAGCGGCATATGAACTCACTAAAAAAGGGATTCAAGTCACCATCTTAGAAGCTGAAAAAGAAATCGGCGGTTTGGCCGCTGCATTTGATGTTGGTGGCGAAAAACTCGACCGCTTTTATCACCACTGGTTCACCAATGATTTGGAGGTAATGGGTTTAATTCGTGAGTTGGGGTTGAATGATAGTGTTGAAATTAACCCGACGAATACAGGTGTTTACTATGCCAATAATTTCTTCAAATTGTCGACACCTTGGGACCTGCTCAATTTTACACCGCTTGGGTTTTTTGATCGCATTCGTTTGGGTCTATTGGCTTTGCGAGCACGTCAAGTTAAAGACTGGATGGCATTAGAGGATAAAACAGCTCATGACTGGCTACGTGAGTTGGGTGGCGGAAATGTCTACCGAATTATTTGGCAACCACTTCTAAAAGGTAAATTTGGCCCTTACGCAGAGCAAGTCTCAGCTGTTTGGTTTTGGAATAAATTGAAGCTTCGCGGAGGTAGTCGAGGTAAAGGTGGTGAAGAACGCCTTGCCTACTTCAAAGGTGGTTTCATTGCTTTAGCAGAGGCACTCGCAAATAAAATACAGGAGTTGGGTGGTCGCATTGAGCTTAATGCAGTTGTGACCAAGGTCGAGTTGTTGGATGGCGTTTGGAGTACATCAACACCCAATGGAGTTGTAACATCAGAGCGTGTTATTGCCACTACTGCGCTGCCACTTGTTGCTGATATGATAAGAAGCTGGGCAAGTAGTGACTACATTTCGAGTCTTGAACGCATTCAGTATATAGGTAACGTTTGCCTAGTTCTCGAACTAGACCGGCCACTGTCGAAAACTTACTGGTTAAACGTAAACGACCCGAGTTTCCCGTTCGTAGGTGTTATCGAGCACACTAATTTTGAGCGCCCAGAAACATACGGTGGACGACATATCGTTTATCTATCGAAATACCTTCCGCACACGGATCGGCTTTACTCAATGAGTGCAGATGAGTTTCTTGACTACGCACTTCCTTTTCTAAAGATTATGTTTCCTAAAATGGATCGCGACTGGATAAAAGCGCATCATCTTTGGAAAGCTCGCTGGTCGCAGCCAGTGGTTGAGAAACACTACAGCAAACTCATTCCTGCAGTTAATGGTCCAAAAGATGGGTTTTATGTCTGCTCTATGGCGCAAATTTATCCCGAAGATCGGGGAACGAATTACGCAATTCGTGAGGGCCGTATTATTGGAAAAAATATTGCAGAACTTTTGATAAAGGCGTGAAATGTCGAAATTAATTTTATTATACGTACTAGGTGTGCCAAGCGGTTTTATCCTGTATTTGTTGGGTTTTAAGATTGGCCTATTTTCTGCGGAAGATATCATTTTTTACAGAGGCTTAAAGATATTAATTGCAACCTTGTTTATCCAGTGGGCTTTGTTTAGCCTAGTAATTTTTTATTTTGGAAAAAGCAATATCAACATCGCAAATGCATTAGCAGTTACGATGGCAAGTTTCGCAATTAACGTAACATTTTTAGTCATTATCCCAGTTACTCTGGATAGATCTGTAAGTGTTTTTATGCTTGGTTATATGAATAAGGTTGAACACCCTATTAAAAGAGATGAATTACTTAGTGCGCTGCAAAGGATATATATAGAAAAATATGAAGCGGTTGATCGACGTGTTGATGAGCAAATCAAAAGTGGCAATTTAATATTGGATGAGCGTGGCGATATAGTTTTAACAAGCAGAGGGAAAAGTTTCATTTCCGTCTCTAAAAAGATTGCAAATTTGCTTGATATTGATAAGAAATTTATCGAGCCACAGGATTAGTTTCAGAAGGTTAGTTGGCCACCACAGTCTGTGGTGAATATTATTAACAATAAAAATCTAAAGACAATATTTGTGCGGTTAATGCCTAGCTGAATCAAAATAATATTTTTCAAGACAAGATCACAAAAAAACTTTTTTGGGCATTTGCATTTTTATTTTTTTGTTAACTTTGGGATTTGTCATTAACAAAGACTGGCCGTTAATTTTTAAAAAAAGATTTATATGCATGGGATGAATCTTCAAACTCGGTAGTTGCAGCAAATGTAACTAGAAATTTTTGGCCTGCGATGGTTAGAGTAAACCCTTTAATTCCAATTCAACAGCAAAAAGATTGGATGGAAGGGCCTTACTGGCAACATACCCACCATTGTTTGCTTATATTCCTTTACCATTATTTAAAATTGATGGCCAAGTAACCATTGAAGTAAAGCGTTTATCCTATGCTTTAATGGTTTTATTTGGCGGTATTATTTTCATTTTAAGTATTGCAAAATTTGATAAAAATTATTTGGCGACAATTGCAGCCACCTTAGCCGCGACAATTTGGGTTAAGACTCCTTTCACCCGAAATTTAATCACGGGCTTAGACTTTGGAGCTTTAGATATAGTTTGGGCTTTTGCAGTAATTTGCTGTTTTGCAGCTTTATGTTTATACCTTAAAAATGATTCTAATATAAAAAAAATATGCTTGGTGGAAATTGGTGCTTGCAGGCTTTGTCGTAGCACTACCAACTTTAACAAAAATGTTTTGGGTGCAATTCCTGCTGCGACTTTCTTTTTATTATTAATTTTTGATCAGAAGAAAGTGACGGGTAAATTTTTAGTTAGCATGTTGTGATTTTTATCTTTAATTGTTTTCTATTTCGGCGCTCTTTATCTAAGTTCGCCGACAACGTTTAAACAGGAAACTCTTGTTTCATTCCAGCATACACAAAACTTTGAAGGGTGGGCTCGACCATGGCATACTTTTCTAACTAAGTACATACCATATAGATATACAGGATTGAGATATCTTCTCCTTTATGAAGGCAGCATATTAGCTGGTTTGTATTTCTTATTTAAAAATAAGTTTGAAAAGAAAACTAAAGTTGTTCTATCTTTGTCCATTGGTTGGTTTATTTGGAATTTGTTAGCTATTTCCTTTATTAAATCTAAACCACCTAACTTTATATTCCAAAGCTATTTGTTCAGCCTGTTTTTCGCTATATACATCCCTTTGTTGCTTTTTTCAGAAACTAAATTTTATTTGAGCTGTAAAAGTGCTGTTGAGCGGTTTAAAAAAGATAGTCCATTATTAGCATATCGTGCACTGCTTACAGTATTCATTGTAATGTTCGGACTATCAATTTATTCATACGGATATTTACTGGCTCAAATCCCTAAGACGCGCGCAGCTACTTATAAATATAATTCAGAGCATGAAAAATTTTATCGACTTGGCGAAGCAATCAAAAAAAATAATGCCAGTACGAATGATATTGTTATTTTAAATTCGTCCCAAAATGATTGTTGGGGTCGTTACTATGTATTATTTCTAACTGGCAGCGAAGCTCGGACGCTGATGAAATACTGACTTATGACATTCCAATCAAAAAGTGTTGCAGCAAAAGTACAACAAACTCTACTTTATTGTTGAAAATTCTAATAGATTGCCAGCAATCAATGTGCCGCATTCTGTTGAAGTCACAGGAGACTTTCAAGCTTAATCTTTAGTACCAAATTATTGAATTCAGATTATGTTAGCACTTTGCATAAATTGGCTGTGAGTTCTGAAAGCAAAAAAATATATTCTTCTAATCTTAGCTGTTCGTGGTTACCCCTAAACCTAGTCAATAAAACGAACAATACTCACCTCCCATGAGGAAAGTCATGACCAAACGCTACAAATAATTTAAGCAAGAAGCACTCAATTACGTACAAACACACTTAATTTTAGCTACGCAAGCATTGCAAAGCAACTCGGACTGGCTATTCCATGCTAGATAACTGGTTACGCCTAATTCAATTTGAGCAACAATAAATCGGACATTGGAATTTGTCTAAGAGTTTGTGGGAAGTCCACTTTCACTTAAGTAAGTAGACATCGTAACTCTCACCAGAATCAGTTGGCCTAAAGTTCACCATAAAACTTGTGGCCTTCAAAAAATGCTGTACCTGGTCAGGTGTAGTTGTTAATGTCCAATTGTATCCTTCTTTAATAACCTGTGGCGCCGCAGAGTTTAGCTTATGACTCAGCAGGACTACTACTGGCTTAGCTAAATCGGTTTTTAGATTATTCGCAGTAATTAAAATATCGTCAAGCGTTAGATTTAATCTTGCTTTTTTAGTAAAAAAAGTAATTCTACTGAATTTTTGTTCGCGCATTAGGTAGGTAGGATTGTTTATATAATAAGGTAAAGATTCCAGCATATAGTCTTCCTCAGCGATGATAATTGCATCTTTTAGCTCTGGTTTACTATCAATAAACAAACCGAGGTCACGACTGCGACTTTCTGGCAAACCACTTACAACACGAGGGATAGTTTTAAACAATGCTAATTCGACTTGCATGACCATTAAGCACATTAAAAAAACGTAACCTGTTGCTTTAACAGTATTAACTGTCAGCAAACTATTTTTCGTATTCGAAATTTTTTGCACTACTTGTTTCTCGTCGCCACAGCAAACCCAGTACATGCTTATCAGGAACACTAACCACAAAACTTCATGTCGATAGCTCCCTGGATATATGAATCTAAAAAAACACGAAAAAACTATTAGTGTAGCCCATGTTGCAAACATGGCAGATGGTCGTTTGATCAATACCAGCGGGCTTCCGTATAGTAACAATGTAGCCAAATATTTATAATAAACTTCGCTGGGTAGGTTGATTAAGGAGTTAGTATGATAGAAAGAAAACCCTGGAAATACTATGGTATTAAGCAACATTTTGAATGTGATAACATCTGGCATCCCCATCCCAGTCCGCACCGCATCATTGAATGTAGGATATATGGTTAAAAAGCAAGCAATGATGCCAAGCATTGCGATGGCTGCATTGAGAACAAATACCTTAAGAAATTTTTTTCGGTTAACATCTTTTTCAAAAATACTATCAAAAAACCAAAACATCAGAAAGGAGCAAACCAATATTACTGAATGCACATTGCAGTTCGCTAACAAGAAAAGCAATATTCCCAGCATTACTCCGCGATAACGATATTTTTTATAGCATATGGCTATCATGAATAAAATCAGCATGCTAATACCATAGTTCCGAGCCATGACTGAATACTCATATAATGCAAAGTTGCTAGCTAATATAAGAGCAATTAACAGCAAGCTGAATTGTGATCTAAATACAAGAAGCCAGAAAGATAAAGCAGCTACAACAAAAGCTACTATCGGTAAAACTTGAGGATGATTCCAAAAAACATGTGCGGAACGTAGTAGAACATACCACAATGCTGGATGCCCTTCACCATGCACTGCTACTAACATCTCAACAAAATTATTGCCCTGTAGCGCGAAAGACAATGCACGCACTTCATCACGCCAAAATACGTGTTTTGAAGCTAAGTATAATCCAATACATGCCCATGAAATAAAAAGCATATACCTAAATAAATTATGAGATTTAGTGTCTGATAGTTTAAGATCTAAAATTAGGTTTTTCATACTATTTTTTTTGTTATGTAAATAATTCAACGGAAAGTTGTTTTTCAAATTTAAAATAACGCACTAATGATAGTATAAATTGTTTTGACTATATAACACTATAATAAGCTTTTATCAGCAACTAAAATCCTTAGCTCTATCTGGGGGAAGCTTTAAATGCAATATTTCTGCATATTAACTCCTAAATAACTACTTATTGAAAGTTACAGCCTTTTAAAGAAGAGACTTGAAGTCTCCATGTCGCGGTTAATTCATTGTATATGTTTAAAGATGACATCGTCACCATAGACGAGCTGTATGCCGTTGCCGCCCCGTTTACCTTATTAGTGTGGGCATTTACCTTGGCGTATTCCGTGTGTCAGCAAATTTATCATGGCGGCGTGTTGGCTGCAGCAATTCCCCACACTGCACGCAGTTGGATTGAACTATTGTTTATGGGCTTCTCAATTCAGTCAAGCACTGGCGTAGGTGATGTCCCTCCAATCAGTGGCCCTGCCAGGCTAATCCATGAGTGCATTGTCAATAATTCAGTAGGTGCTGTCCCTCCAATCAGTGGCCCTGCCAGGGCCATCGCCATCGCCGCACTGCAAATATTCTCCGGCGTGATGTATATCGCCATTGTAATTTCGCGCTTAGTGGGTTTAGCTGCCAACAAAAATAGTGATACTTAAGTTAAATTAGCTAGCTTGCAGACCACTTGTATTTAAACGCATAGCAAGGCTTGTAAAACCCGTGTTTTGAATTAGTTAGTTGGTTTTGGCAGTGCGTATACCAACACCGCATCGCCTTGTCTGTAGCCAAAAATAGAGTTGCCACCACTCGCCACCGCAATATATTGCACGCCGTCAATACTGTAAGAAATCGGCGGCGCATTAACACCAAACTCTGATGTAGCTTGCCATAACAACTCGCCCGTTTGGCTGTTGTAGGCGTTAAAGTTACCCTCACCCTCACCTGTAAACAGCACTCCACCTGCAGTAGCTAGCACGCCGCCAATCAATGGTTGCGCGGTTTTATTTTGCCAAACAATCTTGCCAGTAGCTAAATCAATACTTGAAAGCAATCCCCAACGCGGGTCTTTTGTCGGCTCACTAGCAGCGTAGCGAATGGCTGCTTTACCATCTGCAGCAGGCGTTTCGTGCAGCGTATATTTAATCGGCGCATGGATACCTGCAATAAATACGCGCTGGTTCAGCTCATCCACACTCACAGGACTCCAGTTCGCGCCGCCTAAAATACCTGGATAAACTACTGTGCCTTCAAAAGTAGCTTTTTTAAACATATTCAGCTGTGGTACAAACGCATCAGATTTTTTAAGCAATTTGCCTGTGGCACGGTCGTGAATATAAAACCAACCTGTTTTGCTTGCTTGGCCAACCGCTGCAATGCTTTTGCCGTTTAAATTGTAGTTAAATAAAACAGGTGGGCTAGCTAAATCGTAACCCCACAAATCGTGTGGCACTTGCTGATAATGCCATTTGCGCTCGCCTGTATTCACATCCAGCGCGACTAAAGAAACGGTGTATAAGTTATCGCCAGGCCGTGAAATATCGTTCATCTGCGGCGAAGGGTTGCCCGTACCAAAATAAAGTGTATCTGTTGCGGTATCAATCGCAGGCGTGCTCCAAGCTGAGCCGCCGCCAAAGCGTGCTGAATCTGGATATTTCGCTAAGTCAGCTTTTTCTTGCGCGACATCGCGATTAAACTGCACCCCATCTTCGGTAGTTTCAGTATATTTACCTTCCCAACCATTAGCTGGAATAGTGTCAAACTGCCATACGCGCTTGCCGTTATTCACATCATAAGCAGCCAAAAACCCTGGCCTGCCAAAGCGCCCCGCCACGCCAATGACTGCGCCCAATGGCGCATCCGCTGTCGGGTTATCAATATGCAAACCATAACCAACGCCTGTAATACCGACGATTACTTTGCCCTTATACACCACTGGTGCCATGGCAATACCAATGCCTGTGCCGCCCGTTACTTTACGTGCGCTGTTTGGATCGTTTTTATTTAATGCATCTTGGCCTTCGGTTGTTATTGCGCCTTCTACCACGTCAATATCCCACTTTTTTGCGCCAGTTTGGGCATTGAGTGCTATCAAGCGCGCATCTACTGTGCCAATAAACACTTGACCATTGGCAACCGCGACGCCCCTGTTCGCTGGGCCACAACACATTTTCCAATCGGAACGTTTATCGTGGTTATAGCGCCACAACTCTTTACCCGTTTTGGCATCCAGTGCTACCACATGGTTAAACGGTAAAGATAGATACATCACACCATTTTGTACAATTGGTGTAGTTTGGAAGCTGCCCACAACACCACTTTTATATGCCCAATTTAAAGCTAAATCTTTCACATTTTTAGTGTTAATTTGTGTGGCAGGCGCAAAACGCTGGCTAGTATAGTCGCGGCCAAAGCTAGGCCAATCATTAAGCTGTGCTCTTGAATTAGTGGTGCTGTAGTTTGCACCACCACATGCTACGAGCATAAAAAAACTAATCGCTATCGCTATTTTTAAGGACACGTATTTTAAGGGCTTATACATAACTCTTTACTTATTAAAATTAATATTTTATAAAGTATACCGATTTGTATACAAATTGCATATATTGTCGTTAATATTTAACAACGATTCGTTTTAACAACATAATTAATAGCAAAGTAAATAACGCATTATTTTAATATTCTTGCATCTATTTTAAAAATCTAGCGTATATAGATTTGTGGCAAATCATATATCAAGTAACAACAATATATTTTTTAAAGCTCGCGACATAACGAAATAAAAATTAATGTAGTATAAAGTTTTAGTTACTGGGTTAAATAATATGACACAAACAAAAACACCAGCAGAGCTATATCGCTTGCTAGCTTTAAGTGGGCAAGGCGATCGTGCAGCTTTTGAGACGCTGTATGAAGCGACGTCAGCCAAGTTATTTGGCCTGTCGCTACGGATATTAAATCGCCGTGATTTAGCTGAAGAAGCCTTGCAAGACTCGTTTATTAATATTTGGCACCACGCGCAAAATTATCGCCCAGAAAAAGCCGCGGTGATGACTTGGATGACTACCATTGTACGAAATAAATGCTTTGATTTGCTGCGCAGCACGCCAAAAGAATCGCAATTATTAGATGAACAAAGCATGGATGATTGGGCATCGGACGATTTAGACCCATTAGAAAAAGCCACAGAACAAAGTGAATCTAAAGCACTGTTAAATTGTATGCGTACGCTTGCACCACTGCAACGCCAAGCCATCGCCTTAAGTTATTTTCATGGCATGGCACACGAGCAACTGGCAACGCATTTAGCACAACCTTTAGGCACCGTTAAAACGTGGATCAGACGTGGTTTGCAATCACTTAAAAGCTGCTTGCAAGGAGTATCACTATGAGATACGACAATCCATTACTGGCCGATATGCTGTCTGTTGAATACATTCTTGGCACCTTAAAAGGTAGTGCACGTAAACGTTTTGAGCAACTGTTAAAGCAACGTGCCGATTTGGCGCAAACATTTATTTGGTGGGAGTCACATATGCATCTATTAGCAGACACAGTGCCGCCAAGCCAGCCACCTAAAAAAGTATGGCAAAACATTGAAAATCGTTTATTTAATCAATCTAAAGTAGGCAAAACTGGATGGTGGAAAAGTTTGGCATTTTTATCCACCGCTATGGCGGCTTCTCTTGCAACTTTATTGGTGATTCAATCTCCTAAACCTGTGGAAGATTTCACACCCACTGCTGTAGCCTTATTAGCCACAGAAAAAGCAGAGGCTGGTTGGCTGTTAAACGAAACAAAGAAATCCGATACCGATGTTGAAATTAAGGCGACTTCTCTTGCTAGCTTAGAATTGAAGCCAAAAAACGCGTTTGAGCTTTGGTTATTACCTGCAGATAAATCGAAACCGATTTCTTTAGGGTTGCTGCCACAAACTGGTTCTAGTGTACTTAGAGTACCTGTAGACGTTGTTGCTTTATTGGCTTCAGGCGCACTAGCAGTTAGCCTAGAACCTGCTGGTGGATCACCCACTGGTCAGCCGACGGGTGCGGTGCTGTATCAAGGCAAAATGACCAAAACTTAAGGTTTTGATGCGTACTTAAGTTTTGGTGAGTATTTTTTTATTATTATAGAAAGCAGTCAATGGGTTTAGCCATCAAATTAGCAGAATCAGGCAGTTTGCCTGATTCTATTGTGCGGCAAGGTATTCGGCAGTTGGTTAAACAACGCTTGGTAGAAATTTCAGCAAATAACAGTGAAATTGGCATGGCACATATGACGCAATTTATTGCTGATATGAATGCCGCCGTTATTGCGCCAGTGCCAGAACTGGCCAATGCCCAACATTACGAAGTACCCGCAGCGTTTTTTCATTATTGTTTAGGCACAAACCGCAAATACAGCAGTTGTTTTTGGATGCCAGATACTAAAACCTTAGACGAAGCTGAAGTGTTGGCGCTGACGCAAACTTGCGACCATGCCGATTTACAAGATGGTCAGGCCATTTTAGAGTTAGGCTGCGGCTGGGGCTCGCTATCACTTTGGATGGCGGCAAAATTCCCAAAGGCTATTATCACAGGTGTTTCAAATTCAAACTCGCAGCGCGAATACATTATGAACACGGCCAAATCGCGCGGCTTAACTAACCTGAATATTATTACTGCAGACATGAACACGTTTGAGGCGCCAGCTACTTACGACCGCGTGGTATCGGTTGAAATGTTTGAGCATATGCGTAACTATCAGGTGTTGTATGGCAAAGTCGCCAGTTGGTTAAAGCCAAAAGGTATGTTTTTTAAGCATATTTTTGTGCATCGCAATACGCCTTATGCATTTGAAGTACAAAATGAGGGAGATTGGATGAGCCAATTCTTTTTTAGCGGCGGCATTATGCCCAGTGACGATTTGCCACTGCATTTTCAAGATAATTTAAAGCTAATACAACGTTGGCGTTGGGATGGCACCCATTACGAAAAAACAGCCAATGCCTGGCTAGAAAATATGGATAACAACACCAAAGCCATTACGCCCATTTTAGCAGAGACTTATGGTGATAAAGAGGTCGAAATGTGGCGAAATCGCTGGCGCATGTTTTATATGGCCTGTGCGGAATTATTTGGCTACAACAACGGCCAAGAATGGTGGGTAACGCATTACCTATTCGAGAAAAAAGCCTAAATAAAAAGCCCAGATTAAAAAGCATGTCAAAAAACGTCATTATTAACTTTGTATTTTTCCAAATTGCTTGGTTTGCCTGTGTGGTAGGCGCCTCCAAGCAAATGCCTTGGCTAGGTGTTATTGTCACCGTTGTCATTGTGACATGGCATTTAAGCCAAGCAAAATCAGCTAAGCCAGAAATTATTTTATTGTTGATTGCACTGGCTATTGGTGCAGTATTTGACCAGTTAATGCTTAGTACGAATTTAATCACTTACCAATCACATGGTTGGGGTAACGGCCCAATTTCTGTAAATATAGTACCCGCATGGATATTGGCGTTGTGGGCAGGCTTTGTAACTGCTTTAAATGTGAGTTTGCGCTGGATGCGTAACAATCAGTTGCGTGGCAGGCTAATCATTGCAATATTATTTGGCGCCATTGGTGGCCCGCTAGCCTATATGGGTGCAGCCAAGCTAGGCGCCGTAAGTTTGAATAATATGCCGCAAAGCTATATTGCGCTTGGAGTTGGTTGGGCAATTATCACGCCGCTATTATTAAAATTAGCTGAACGTTTTGATGGGTTTAAACCAGTCGATGGCTTAAAACCAGTAAATGAGTCTAAAGCACATGCTTAGCTGGCCTATTTATCTATACAGTTTAGCCACTATTGCAATGTTTGCTTTTGCAGGCTGGCTACTTAGTCTGATGCGCAAAAACGTTACACATGTAGATAGCATGTGGAGCTTGTTTTTTATGATTGCTGCGTTTACCACTGCCGCATTTGTATTATTTGTAGTGGTCGCCCCGCCAAGGTTGATGCTGGTGCTAGCTTGCGTGAGCATTTGGGCGCTACGTCTGTTTATTTATCTCACTTGGCGCAATTGGGGTCCGCATGAGGATTCACGCTATGTGCAAATTCGCAAAAATAACCTGCCGCATTTTTGGTTTAAAAGTCTTTACATTATTTTTGGCTTTCAAGCGTTATTAGCATGGGTGATTTCCATTTCTTTACATGCAGCAATTGCCGCTACTTCAGTGCTCAACTTAATTGATTATTTTGGCTTTGCTTTGTTTGCGTTTGGGTTGCTGTGGGAAACTTTAGCCGATATGCAACTAAGCCGCTTTAAAGCGAATCCTAGCAACAAGGGCAAAGTGCTGAATACGGGCGTATGGCGCTACAGCCGTCACCCCAATTACTTTGGCGAAGCTTGTGTGTGGTGGGCGTTTTACTTGTTTGCCTTGGCTGGAGGCGCTTGGTGGGCGATCATTTCAGCCATTTTAATGACGCTGTTATTGCTAAAAGTATCAGGTGTTAGTTTGTTAGAAAGTACGATTGTAGAGCGCAGGCCAGCTTATGCTGAATATATTAAAAACACCAATGCATTTATTCCTGGTGTACCTAAAAATTGAAAAGCAGAAAATTGAAAGATAGTAAATTGAAAAACAGGAAATTAAATAAAACGATATTGCTAATCAGCCTCATGTTAGTTGCTCCGATGTTACAAGCTAAAGAGTGGGCGTTTGATGTGCATCTAGACAAAAGCAAAATCGGATCACATACGTTTACGCTAAACGATAATACGCTCACTTCAAAAGCCAAATTTAATGTAAAGGTATTGTTTATTGAAGCATATAAATACGACCACGCCGCTAAAGAACAGTGGGCTGGTAATTGCTTAAGCGCATTAGAAGCCAACACTATCGAAAACAAAGTGGTAACAAAAGTAAATGGCAAACTAGATGCTAACGCATTTAATGTTAAAAATGGCAAAGCAGAACAAACTTTGCCCACTTGTGTGATGACGTTTGCCTACTGGAACCCAAAAATTTTAGCGCAAAGCAAACTACTTAACCCACAAAATGCAGAATATTTAGACACCACCGTCAGCAAGCTAGGTGCGGCTAACATTGAAGTTAAAGGCAAGCCAACTGATACCACACATTACAAAATAACTGGCGCGCTTAAAGGTGTAAAGAAACTAAATATTGAGCTGTGGTACAACCAAGATAACGAGTGGGTTGCGCTCAAATCAGTCACACCCGAAGGCTACAACATTATTTATAAGTTGAAATGAGACTGATGTGCTTAAAAATTTTAATAGCTTAGTTATTTGTATGCTTTGTTTATTGGTAACAACAGGATGCGCAGGCAAAAAAATGAATGAAATACCACTGGTAAAACAGGTTGACTTAGCCAAATTTATGGGCGATTGGTACGTCATTGCAGTGATTCCCACCGCCATTGAGACTGAAGCGCATAACGCCATTGAAAATTACAAGCTGAATGATGACGGCACCATTGCCACCACATTTACTTTTAACAAAGGCAGCTTTGACGGTAAAGCAAAAAAATATGAACCCAAAGGATTTGTAAGGCCTGATACAGGCAATGCCTTATGGGGCATGCAGTTTATTTGGCCAATAAAAGCAGAATATATTATTGCTTATTTGGACGAAAATTACCAAACCACCATTATTGCGCGCAACGCACGCGACTATGTATGGCTAATGGCGCGCACTCCGCAAATCGGCGAGGCTGAGTACAGCAAAGCAGTAGCATTGATTAAGAGTTGGGATTACGACACCACTAAGCTGATCAAAGTACCGCAACAAGCACTGTCTGAGCGCACAAAATAGAAAGAATCGCATGCTTAAAACCCTAAACTCTTTGCGTATTTCTCTTTTTGGCTGGCTTGATAATAGTCACTATGCAGAAAATACCACATCTGCAGAAACCCAAATCGATTGGCCGCGCGTCATTCCTTTTGTAATGTTGCATTTGGCCTGCTTCGGCATTATTTATGTAGGATTTAGCTGGTTTGCTTTGTTATTTGCTTTGGCACTATACATCTTTCGCATGTTTGCCATTACTGCATTTTATCATCGCTATTTTGCCCATAAAGCATTCAAAACCAGCCGCGTTGGCCAATTTATATTTGCTATTTTGGGGGCATCTGCAGTGCAGCGCGGCCCTTTGTGGTGGGCATCGCACCACCGCAACCACCATGCGCATTCAGATGAGATTGTCGATGCACATTCGCCGCATCAGCACGGTTTTTTGTGGAGCCACATCGGCTGGTTTTTATCACGTGCCAATTTTTCTACACAGCTAGATCGGGTAAAAGAACTGGCGCATTTTCCTGAATTACGCTTTTTAGATCGCTTCGATATCATTATACCCATTGCTCTGGGAGCCAGTATCTATGCGCTTGGCGAGGCATTGCAAATTGCAGCGCCTGCCCTGCAAACTAATGGTATTCAATTGTTTGTATGGGGCTTCATTCTCTCCACTGTGTTGCTATATCACGGCACATTTTGCGTGAATTCACTGGCTCACGTGTGGGGCAAGCGCCGTTATGCAACGCGC
>JANMBK010000217.1:0-1858 GCA_031360365.1 Methylophilaceae bacterium | reverse complement strand
GAGTTTCCGACTGGCGTGTTAGGCGTAGCACTGGGGACGATTTTGTTGCCCAGTTTATCCAAAGCGTTTGTGAATAAAACCGAAGTAGAATATAGCCAATTGCTCGATTGGGGCTTGCGGCTTACCTTTTTGCTGGCAGCGCCAGCAGCGGTAGCATTGGCGGTGTTGTCAAAGCCGTTGGTAGCCAGCTTGTTTCATTACGGTAAATTTAGCGCAACCGATGTGATGATGACAGAACGCGCAGTCATCGCCTATAGCATAGGCTTGATAGGCTTGATTTTAGTGAAAGTGCTCGCGCCAGGTTTTTATGCGCGGCAAAATGTTAAAACTCCGGTTAAGATCGCCATTTTTACCCTGGTAATTACACAGCTACTCAGTATTTTGTTTGTATTTACACTGGGCCTGCAACATGCCGGTCTTGCGCTATCTATTGGTTTGGGTGCGTGTATCAATGCAGGGCTGCTGTATTATCATTTGCGCCGTGATGGTATTTATCACTTACAAACTGGCTGGTTTAAATTTTTTAGCAAATTGACGCTCGCATTGTTGGCGATGGCAGGCACTTTATATTGGCTGGCACTGCGGGCGGGTGATTGGCTGCAGATGGCAACACTACTCAAGCTTTCATGGCTAGCATTGTTAGTGGTAGCAGGTGCGGTGGTGTACTTTGCAGTGCTGGGGCTGTTGGGTTTTAAGCCGCGCGATTTCAGCAAACGCGTCAGTAGTTAAGGTCAATAGTTAAGCCATGCAGGTTTTCCGCCATCTACCGAATCAACTTTCTAATCAGCGCTGCGAGCCGCTTTCGCTGGCAATCGGCAATTTTGATGGCATGCACTTAGGTCATCAAGCGTTACTGCAAGCCAATATCTATGCGGCTTACAGCCTAGGTAAAATACCTGCTGTATTAACGTTTGAGCCACATCCGCGCGAGTTTTTTACACCGTTAAACGCGCCAGCGCGCTTATGTAATTTGCGCGAAAAATTAGAGTATTTTGAGGCGGCAGGCATACAAAAAGTGTTTGTTTGCGCCTTTAACAAAAAATTTGCAGCCATAAGCGCGGATGCTTTTTTAAATATTTTGTGCCAAAAACTCAACGCAAATACGATATTAGTGGGCCATGATTTTAAATTTGGCGCCAAGCGCTTGGGCGATATCAGCAGTTTTAAAGCGGCAGGTTTTGATTTAATCGCGTTGCCGCAAGTAGAATTAGATGGCAGTCGTGTTTCTAGCACCCGCGTGCGTAACGCGCTGGCGAATGGCGATTTAAACTTAGCAGCGCAATTGCTTGGCCGCAATTACAGTGTTAGCGGTAAAGTCGTACACGGAGCCAAGCGCGGACGCGAGCTTGGGTTTCCAACGGCAAATATCCACATGCGGCATGAGCGGCCTGCGCTAATAGGGGTTTATGCGGTAAAATTAGACGGTTTGAATGCAGTAGCAAATTTAGGTGTGCGGCCAACAATAGCTGGCGTGTCTAAATTGTTATTAGAAGTGCATGTGCTTGATTTTAATGGCGATCTGTATGGTAAGCACGTGCATGTAGAATTTTTGCATAAAATTCGTGAAGAAAAGAAATTTGACAGTTTGGACGCGTTAAAAACGCAAATTAAAGCTGATATTGTGGTGGCGAGAGACTTTTTTAATCAGCCACAGATGAACACAGATATACACAGATAACTATAAAACGCATAATTTTTTAGTATTGCGTTTTGTTATTAGGTTTTATCAGTCTTTATCTGTGTTCATCTGTGGCAAAAAATATGTTTTTGGATTGTGAAATGACAGAAGAAGTAAATAAATATAAAATCAACCAGCCCGAAACGCCTTTCCCCATGCGTGGCGATTTGGCCAAGCGCG
>JANMBK010000203.1:0-2354 GCA_031360365.1 Methylophilaceae bacterium | reverse complement strand
GACGACTTTGCCGAATGGTTGAGTGAATTTAAGCAAGAAGCCAAAGCTGCCGACATCTCTGCCAAAACCATCAAAAATACATTTAAAAATGCCAAATATTTACCGCGCGTGATTGTGCTAGATCGCGGTCAGCCCGAGTTTATTACGCCGTTTTTAGTCTATGTTGAAAAGCGCGTCACGCCCAGCAAAGTGGCGTATGGTAGGGCGATGTTAGAACAACATGAAACTTTGCTCAATAAAGTTGGAGTGCAATACGGCGTGCCCAAGCAAATATTAGTGTCTTTTTGGGGGTTAGAAACTGGCTATGGCGAAAACAAAGGTGGATTTGGTTTGCCATCTGCGCTAATGACGCTGGCTTACGAAGGTCGCCGCGCCGAGTTTTTTCGCGCACAATTATTAGATACCATGCGTATTATCGATGCTGGCCACAATCATGTTGCAGGCATGCGCGGCTCGTGGGCGGGTGCCATGGGGCACATGCAGTTTATGCCTTCCACCTTGCTAAAACATGGCGTAGATGCGGATGGTGATGGCCGCATCAATATTTGGAGCTCTCTGCCCGATACATTTTCTTCTGCCGCCAATTATCTTGCCAAAACGGGCTGGCGCAGAGATGAGCCTGCGATATTACAAGTGAAATTACCTGAAAATTTTGATTATAGTTTAGCGCAACTCAACACACGTAAAAGTACTGCAGAATGGGCAAAACTAGGCGTGCTAACTATAGACAGTAATGTGAAAAACAATGTGCTACCTAATTTAGAAAATTCAGCCATTTTGTTACCGCAAGGCTGGCAAGGCCCAGCATTTATGGTGTTTAGCAATTTCGATGTGATTATGGATTGGAATCGCTCAGTCAATTACGCCATTTCCGTGGCACATTTGGCTAATCAATTTGTTGCAGATAAACCAATTATTGCAGACGAAGTAGCTGAAAATGAAGCCTTAAGTTTTAACCAAATGTGGGCCCTACAAAGTAGGTTAAATTTACTAGGATTCAAATGTGGCATACCAGATGGCTTTCCTGGCCTGAAGACGCAAGCCGCTATTCGAGAATATCAAGCCACCAAAAGTCTGCCACAAGATGGCTACGCCAGCTACAGTTTGTATCAGCAATTATTGCAACCCTAAAATAAATATAAAATAGATGCCCTGGAAGCCGCATGGATATTGGCTCGCAGAGCATCAATTATTCATCGCTTATATGAATCGACTCTTCATAATTTATTAAAAATAACGCTAGCTAAGTTTGCGCGCAAGCGGCTAATACGCTAAAATTCGCCCTCGCACAACATTAGGCGGTTAGCTCAGTTGGTTAGAGCGCTTGGTCGACATCCAAGAGGTCACCAGTTCGAATCTGGTACTGCCTACCAAATTAATTAGGAAATCCATGCCAGTCATTCGTTTACCAGATGGCTCTACACGCAGCTTTGATGCGCCTCTTAGCGTGGCGCAGGTTGCTATGGATATTGGCGCTGGCCTTGCAAAAGCTGCATTGGCTGGCAAGGTCAACAATAAAATTGTTGATACGAGTTTCATCATTGAAGCCGATAGCGATTTAGCAATAATTACTGACAAATCTGACGAAGGTTTAGACGTTATTCGCCATTCAACCGCGCATTTATTGGCTTATGCGGTAAAAGAACTTTTCCCCGATTGCCAAGTGACTATTGGCCCAGTAATCGACAATGGCTTTTATTATGACTTCTCATATAAAAGAGCATTTACGCCCGAAGATTTAATTACCATTGAAAAGAAAATGGTCGAGCTGGCCAAAAAAGATGAGCCAGTGACGCGACAAGTATTGCCGCGCGATGAGGCTGTGGCTTATTTCAAATCAATCAACGAGCATTACAAAGCGGAAATTATCGCGTCGATTCCTGCCAATGAAGATGTTTCACTCTATTCTGAAGGCGCGTTTACTGATCTGTGCCGTGGCCCGCATGTGCCAAACACAGGCAAGTTAAAAGCCTTTAAACTCATGAAGTTAGCTGGCGCATATTGGCGTGGCGATAGTAATAATGAGATGTTGCAGCGTGTGTACGGCACGGCTTGGCGAAACAAGGAAGAGCTAGATGCGTATTTATTCCAGTTAGAAGAAGCGGAAAAGCGTGATCATCGCAAGCTCGGCAAGCAGTTAGATTACTTTCACATGCAAGACGATGCGCCAGGTATGGTGTTTTGGCATCCGCGTGGCTGGAGCATTTGGCAAGAAATTGAGCAATATATGCGCCAAATGTTTGTCGATTACAATTACCAAGAAGTGCGCACGCCGACCATCTTGGACAGAAGTTTGTGGGAGAAATCGGGTCATTGGCAAAATTACCGCGATAATATGTTCACCACCAAATCGG
>JANMBK010000200.1:0-2829 GCA_031360365.1 Methylophilaceae bacterium | reverse complement strand
TATAAAAAGGCTAGGTTGGGGGAAATATCCTCTTTTACAGGAATTGAATCTCCATATGAAGAGCCTGTGCAACCTGAGTTAGTAGTTGATACAAATGAAAAAACATTAGATGAAAGTGTTCAAAGCGTAATAAATTTGCTTATACATAAAAGATTAATTGTAAATAGCTTCTCAAATATCAATCCTAAGATATGAGTTGAAAGTTGAGTGATGGTTTACTTTAAAATAACAGCTCAACCTTTGTAATTTGCGAAGCTTATTACAGATTATTTGCTAAATCTTTTGATCAGTGAAATATTTAAAACTACTTGAACGGTTGGATGTTTGAGGGATTTTAATTAAATTAAATACTTAGACTAGAGAGAAATATAGTAATGAATAAAACTAAAGTATTGTTGATTGGTGCGCCGCGAAGTGGCACAACTTTGTTGGCTGGCTTGTTATCCAACGATAGTAAAGCAACTCCGATGCTTCCCGAATGCACTTACATTACACAAATCATTCAACACTTTTATAACTTTCTACACTATGCAGACTCTCAACGGTTTGCTGCTTATGCTATTGACGAGCCAACCCTTGCGGGTATGTATCGAGGAATGGTTGATAATATGTTAGCTACCGTACAGTCACATTTTAAAGAAATTGATTATTCATATCTAATTTTAAAAGATCCAGAACTTACTCCGTTAATAGATTTAATACCGTATTTTTTCGGTGAAGATAGTAAAACTGTTTGTGTTGTTCGAGACCCACGTGCAGTAATAGCTTCAATGCTAGAAGTTGAACAAAAGAAGAAAAAGAAACTTTGGTTAGAATGGATAAAAAAACCTAATTGGCACACAACAAACGAGCTAATCTGCCAGGTATTTCGTGAGCGTAGGCTTGCATCTGATTTTTACTTATATTATTGGAGAGTTCAAGAGTCTCAGCTATACAAACGCCAAGCGGTTCATATAGTTAGATATGAAAAAATCGTGGCTCTTGATGAGGAGGAATTTAGACTTTTGGAAGAATATTTGGGGTTTTCTATAGGACGCGAAGGATTTTCTAAAGTGCACTTTGATTTTGATCGCGCAGACCTTACATATTCGCCAGGATATGGGGGAGCAATACAAGCAACTAAAACTGACTTTAGAGAAAAGTTGACGCGTCGCCAAATAAAAAAAATTGAAGCGATATTTGCAGGAATAAATACAATATACAAGTGGTGGGAATGACTTTTTAATGGATATGACGCTTTACTAAGCCCATGTTATTGTTAGGTCTATACTTCAAAGTTGACTCATATCAGTTTGGTAAATTATCCTGCAAGAAAATATTTTTGAATAAATAGTACGCAATATTCAAGGTTAATTATTAAAAATGACACTAATCCGTTCAGTTGCTCAATTTCAAGATAGGATAAAAACGCATTTAGCTAAAGGTAATCTTGATGAGGCCTTGTATTCGATTCATCGTCTAGTTGATCAAGTTTTTTGTGAGCCGATTAATACTGCTAAAATTTTTGGTTCTAAGTTACTAGATGATTTATGCCAAGAAATCGGTGCCGTGAATTGGAGCAAGTTATTTAGCGATGAATTTTCGCAACATAATTCCGACGGTCAAGCAGATAATATTGAAAAAACTGTTGTATATGTTGTGAGCAAACTTCAGGCATCTGGTGGTCATACGGCAGTTCTAGCAGATATTATCCGTTTAGCTCCATCAGCGCGAAGTGTAATCTTAGTCACTGGTATTGGCGGCATTACAGACCACGCATCTATTCAGCACAGGTTTGATTCAGCTCAAAATATATTTTTTGAGTATGCACCCCGTGATAAGCACATTCTTAAACTCGACTGGTTGCAACGAAGGATTTTGGCGCTAAAACCCTCTGATGTGTGGCTTTTCAATCATCATCAAGACAGTGTGGCTGTTGCTGCCGTTCAGCCTGATGCAGGATACCAGTTGCACTTTTACCATCACGGAGATCATCATTTATGTCTCGGTGTCCACTTGGATTATGCCGATCATATTGATATTCATCCTATGGGGTACCATTATTGTCGAGATGCGTTAAATATTAACGATAACCGTTATTTGCCAATGGCGGTTAATGATATAGGTAGTCGGCCTGAGTCGCAGAGTTTTAAGACTGGTTCACATTTGGTTACTTGTACAGCGGGTGGATTTAATAAAGTAGAGGTTCCTTATTTTATAAATTACTTAAGTGTAATACCTGAATTACTGAACGTTTCTGAAGGTACGCACGTACATATTGGACGTTTGACACCCTTAGCATTAAGGAAAATTCGTTCTGGAATGCGCAAGTTGGGCTTGAAAGAGTCTAGGTTTGTATATATACCTTTTGTCGCTAGTGTATGGAAAGCACTTCATGAACATCAAGTAGATCTTTATATTACTTCTTTCCCATACGGTGGTGCGCGTACGCTAATAGAAGTGATGGGTGCTGGGGTTCCTGTAGCAGTTCACAGCCACTGCACTTCTAGATTGTTGGGGACTTTTGATATGGCATATGAAGGTGCCTTAATCTGGAGAAACCCAATCGAATTATATGACTTTGTTAAAAGTGTTGATAAAGCAAAATTAAAGAATCTAAGTAAGTTGGCACGCATTAGATACTTAGATTTTCATCGTGAGGAGATTCTTAAAAATGCTTTAGCTAAGGATGCTAAGCATCTACAGGCACCTTCTCTATATGAGGGTTATACACCGGATGGCTTGCAGCAGGCGATTGATATTTCAAATCAGGTAACTTGTATAGGTGCTATGAGACGCTTACTTTATCGGAATTACCGACTATGGAAGTCTTCATGAATTCAATTTTTT
>JANMBK010000160.1:0-5840 GCA_031360365.1 Methylophilaceae bacterium | reverse complement strand
CGCTTCGCGATTCGTGAAGGTGGTCGTACTGTTGGTGCTGGTGTGGTCGCAAAAATTATTGCTTAATAAGTAGTTGTTGAAAATCAAAAAACTAGGCTAACAACCCTGCCTAGTTTTTGTAGTTTTAGAGCTAAACTTTAAATATTTAAAATTTAGTCAAAAAGTTAAATAGGCCAATAGCTCAATTGGTAGAGTATCGGTCTCCAAAACCGAGGGTTGGGGGTTCGAGACCCTCTTGGCCTGCCAATTATAAAAAATAGTCTATAAATTAGGCTAAGTAAAGTATCAGTTAGTTAAATAATAAGTTAGTTAAATTTAAGACCATATATGATAGATAAAGTTAAGCTAGTATTATCCGCGCTGCTATTGGCGGCTGGCATTGCTGGCTTTTATGTACTCGCAGATAAAGCGTTGGTGTTGCGTATTCTTGCCATCTTGGCTGGTTTAGGTGCTTCTATTGCTGTGTTGTGGACAACTGCGCTGGGTCAAACCGCATTTGGTTTCTTTGGTGAGTCAATCAACGAAGCAAAGCGTGTGGTGTGGCCAACTAGAAAAGAAACGATTCAAACTTCGATTGCAGTATTTGTGTTGGTGGTATTAGTGGCTATATTTTTAGCAATTGTGGATATTGGCTTTGCCTACATGGTGCAATGGTTAATGGGACGGAGCGCTTAATGAGTATGCATTGGTATGCAGTACAAGCTTTTTCTGGCATGGAAAAATCAGTCAAGGCTGGCATTGAAGATCGTATTGCGCGTTCTGAAATTCAGGATCAATTTGGTGACATTTTGGTGCCGGTTGAAGAAGTCATTGAAATGAAAGCAGGCGTCAAGAAGATTTCAGAGCGCCGCTTGTATCCTGGCTATGTGTTGGTGCAAATGAGTATGTCTGACGAAAGTTGGCACCTAATTAAAAGTACGCCGCGTGTCACAGCGTTTATTGGTGGTAGCGCGCAAAAGCCTACGCCGATTAAAGATAAAGAAGTCGAAATTATCTTGCAACGCATGGATGACAGCAAATCGAATCCGACACAAAAAATGACCTTTGAAAAAGGGGAGTCTGTGCGCGTTGTAGACGGTCCGTTTAAAGATTTTTCTGGCACGGTGGAAGAAATCAATTACGAGAAAAGCAAATTGCGTGTTGCCGTAGTCATTTTTGGCCGCGCAACACCAGTAGAGCTAGACTTTAGTCAGATAGAAAAAGAAGTTTAAATTTAGTTTGTAGTAGATAGTCGTTAGTGAGTGGTTTTTAGTAGTTTAACGGGGAGCTTTTAAATACCCCAAACAAAAAGTTTTAAGTCAGGCAAGGCGCAGGCTTAAAAATTAAGCGCGCATACGTGGTTTGTATGTAAGTGAGAATTTTTAGGTTTGTAACGCAGTATGACGACAAAGTTATTGTTTGGTAAGCGTTTGTACCCACATTGGAGAAGCAACATGGCAAAAAAAGTTTTAGGCTATATTAAACTGCAGATACCTGCAGGTAAAGCCAACCCTAGCCCACCAGTCGGTCCAGCATTGGGTCAACGTGGCCTTAATATTATGGAGTTTTGTAAAGCGTTTAACGCTGCAACGCAAGGTGTGGAACCTGGCTTGCCAATCCCAGTGGTCATAACCGCTTTTGTGGATAAAAGCTTCACATTTGTGATGAAAACGCCGCCGGCGACGATTCTGATCAAAAAAGCAGCCAAAATTGAAAAAGGTTCAGCAACGCCGCATACCGATAAAGTAGGCAAAATCACGCGTAAACAAGCGGAAGAGATTGCAACTACCAAAATGCCAGATTTAACAGCGGCAGACATGGATGCAGCAGTGCGCACCATTGCAGGCAGCGCACGCAGCATGGGTATTGAAGTGGAGGGTGTATAACATGGCTAAAAGAATTAATGCGTTACGCGCAACAATTAACCGCGATAAACTATACCCAGCTACCGAGGCGTTGGGTCTAGTTAAAGCAGGTGCCACTGCAAAATTTAACGAATCAATTGACACGGTCATTAATCTTGGTATTGATGCACGTAAATCAGACCAATTGGTACGTGGTGCTTTAGTGCTACCAAACGGCACAGGCAAAGTAACCCGCGTAGCTGTGTTTGCACAGGGTGCGCAGGCTGAGGCTGCTAAAGCGGCAGGTGCGGATATCGTCGGTTTTGAAGATTTAGCAGAAAAAGTAAAAGCAGGCTTCTTAGACTTTGATGTAGCGATTGCTACACCAGATGCGATGCGCATTGTCGGCACTTTAGGTCAAGTGTTGGGCCCTCGTGGCTTAATGCCAAACCCAAAAGTCGGCACAGTGACGCCAGATGCCGCAACTGCAGTTAAAAACGCAAAAGCTGGCCAAGTGCAATACCGTACAGATAAAGGCGGCATTGTGCATTGCACGATTGGCCGCGCCTCGTTTACGGTTGAGCAATTACAAGGTAACTTGGCAGCATTGGTGGAAGCCCTTTCAAAAGCAAAACCAGCTTCTGCCAAAGGCGTGTTTTTGAAAAAAATATCTATCTCTAGCACCATGGGTGCTGGCGTGCGTATTGATCAAGCGAGCATTGCATAAGATTTAATGAGCGCCAGAATAGGCGCTTATAAAAAGAACTTTGGGCTTGCTACCTTGATGTTGAGGTAGCAAGAGCATCAAAGACCGTGGGAAACCATCGATCATTATTGGTCAGGTTTTAATTGAGGCAGAAAGTAGATGGGCGAAGGAGGATGTAACTGTCTTCAATCCTCTGTTTGCAATCTTCTGAATCCAACGCAGATGGCGAAACCAGAAACAGGATGTGTTGAGATTGACCTGAATAAGGACGCCGTAAAATGGTTTTTATAGGTAGTGTTGCTATAAAAAAGATTCTGTTTTAGCAATAAAATAGAGATTTTAACGGAAAAGGAGAAAAGACTTTGAGTCTGAATCTTACAGAGAAAAAAGCAGTAGTTGCCGAAGTAAGTGCGCAAGTGGCACAGGCGCAAGCAATTGTTATTGCTGAGTATCGTGGCATGGGCGTAGCGGATATGACATTGCTGCGCGCTGAAGCTAGAAAATCAAGCGTTTACCTACGTGTGTTAAAAAACACATTGGTGCGTCGTGCGGTTGAAGGTACCGCATTTTCTGCATTAGCCAACGATATGGTGGGTCCACTGGTATTTGGTATTTCTACCGATGCCGTGTCTGCCGCAAAAGTAATGAACAATTTTGCTAAAGCAAACGACAAGTTTGTGATTAAAGCTGGTGCAATGCCAAATGAAGTGATGAACGCCGCTGGTGTTCAAGCCTTGGCATCTACATTAAGCCGCGAAGAGTTGCTTGCTAAATTTGCACGCACCCTCAACGAAGTGCCAACCAAGTTCGCCCGCGCACTTGCAGCAGTTCGTGATGCAAAAGCAGCTTAATACATACTTGCACAAATACAACAACTACATTATTTAATTTTAAGGAATATTCAAAATGGCAATTTCAAATGCAGATATTTTAGAAGCAGTAGGTAAGATGTCAGTGCTGGATTTAACAGCATTTATTAAAGAAATCGAAGAGAAATTTGGCGTATCTGCTGCTGCGGTAGCAGTTGCAGCAGGTAGTGCAGGCGGAGCAGCTCCAGCTGCTGCGGCTGAGCAAACAGAGTTCACTGTGATGATCTTAACATCTGGCGAACAAAAAGTGAGCGCGATTAAAGCAGTGCGCGAATTAACTGGTTTAGGTTTGAAAGAAGCTAAAGACTTAGTGGATGGCGCACCAAAAGCAGTTAAAGAAGGCGTAAATAAAGCCGATGCAGATGCAGCATTGAAAAAATTAATTGAAGCTGGCGCAACTGGCGAAATCAAGTAATAGCACGATTTGAACGACCTAGGGCTGACGGGAAACCGTCGGCCTTCAGCGTTTTTAAGCGGCAGTATATGTAACAAAGTGTAACAAAAAATAAGTATCAATTTTAACTTTAAAGATGATAAATCTTTGATGTTAGAAATCAAAACATTGAAGTGGATGAAAGTGTTTTGTCTTCTACCCTCAAAATATCAGGAGACGCTATGAGCTATTCCTTTACCGAAAAAAAACGTATTCGCAAAAGCTTTGCCAAACGTGAAAGCGTGCAAGAAGTTCCTTACTTGCTGGCCATGCAATTAGAATCATACAAAGCATTTTTACAAGCCGAAATTCCTGCAGATAAACGCGCTGCAGCTGGCTTAGAATCTACATTTAGTTCTGTATTTCCTATTGTCAGTCACTCTGGCAATGCACGCCTAGATTATGTTTCATATCAATTAGGTAGCGAACCGTTTGATGTGAAAGAGTGCCAACAACGTGGCCTCACTTTTGCTGCGCCATTGCGCGTTAAAGTGCGTTTAACGATTATGGACAAAGAGGCTTCAAAGCCAACGGTTAAAGAAGTAAAAGAGCAAGAAGTCTATATGGGTGAATTGCCTTTGATGACTGAAAATGGCTCGTTTGTAATTAACGGTACCGAGCGTGTGATTGTTTCGCAATTGCACCGTAGTCCAGGTGTGTTCTTTGAGCATGACCGCGGAAAAACCCACTCATCAGGTAAATTGCTGTTTTCAGCACGTATCATTCCTTATCGTGGTTCATGGTTGGACTTTGAGTTTGACCCTAAAGATTACTTGTATTTCCGCGTCGATCGCCGCCGTAAAATGCCAGTGACGATTTTGCTGAAAGCGCTTGGCTATACTCCAGAGCAAATTTTAGAGACATTTAATGACACTGATACTTTCCACATTGGCCCTAAAGGCGTGGAATTTACATTGGTTGCTGATCGCTTACGCGGTGAAGTAGCAAAATTTGATATTATCGACAAAGCTGGTGAAGTGTTGGTTGCTAAAGACAAGCGCATTACTGTGAAACATATTCGCGATATTGAAAAAGCTGGCGTAACAAAAATTACAGTGCCGACTGATTTTATTCTGGGTCGCGCGATGGCTAAGAATATTGTAGATACTGAAACTGGTGAGATCATTGCAAACGCCAATGATGAAGTGACTGAAACTTTAATCGAAAAATTGATTGATGCAAAAATTTCACAAATCAATACGTTATATACCAATGACTTAGACCACGGTGATTTTATTTCGCAAACCTTGCGTATTGATGAAATTCCTGATCAATACAGCGCAAAAGTTGCGATTTATCGCATGATGCGTCCAGGTGAGCCACCTACTGAAGATGCAGTAGAAGCGTTATTCCACGGACTATTCTTTAATGAAGACCGCTATGATTTATCTGTAGTTGGCCGCATGAAATTTAACCGTCGCGCTTACCCTGCTAAGCAAGAAGAGCGTAGTGCTAATTGGATCCGTAAGTATTATGAGCGCGTTGGGCCACAAGTGGATCAAGGTGCAAATGTGTTATCCAATGATGACATATTAGCTGTAATTGGCGTGCTACTTGAATTGCGCAATGGTCGTGGTGAGATTGATGATATTGATCACTTGGGTAATCGTCGTATTCGCTCAGTAGGCGAGTTGGCAGAGAACCAGTTTAGGGCAGGTTTAGTAAGGGTGGAGCGCGCAGTAAAAGAGCGTTTAAGCCAAGCAGAATCTGATAACTTGATGCCGCATGATCTAATTAACGCAAAACCAGTTTCTAGTGCGATTCGTGAATTTTTTGGCTCAAGTCAACTCTCACAATTTATGGATCAAACTAATCCACTGTCAGAAATTACGCACAAACGGCGTATTTCTGCGCTTGGCCCAGGCGGTTTAACGCGTGAGCGTGCGGGTTTTGAAGTGCGCGATGTGCACTCAACGCATTACGGTCGTGTATGCCCAATTGAAACGCCAGAAGGCCCAAACATTGGCTTGATTAACTCGCTGGCTTTATATGCACGTACTAACCAATAT
>JANMBK010000116.1:0-8860 GCA_031360365.1 Methylophilaceae bacterium | reverse complement strand
CAGTTTGACTGGCGTTTCTACCACCACATGTACCATCAAATCGCCATGGTCAGATTGCCTTAGTGGCTTAATACCTTTGCCTTTTAACCTGAACACGCCACCCGTTTGCGTTTCTGCAGGTATTTTCATTTTGGCAGAGCCACCTAATGTCGGCACTTCAATCTCGCCGCCCAGCGCTGCCGTACTATAGCTAATGGGCATTTCACAATGTAAATTGCCGCCATCACGTTGAAATATTTCGTGTGCTTTTAAATGCACGACGACATACAAATCACCCGTTGGGCCACCATTGACACCAGCCTCGCCTTCGCCAGTTAAACGGATTCGGTCGCCTTCATCTACGCCCGCGGGGATTTTCACCGATAAGGTTTTGTTCTCTTTTACCCGACCAGCGCCGCTACAAGTAGGGCAGGGATCTTTCACCATTTTGCCGTTGCCATGGCATTTGGGGCAGGTTTGTTGTACCGAAAAAAAGCCTTGTTGCATGCGCACTTGGCCGTGGCCGCCGCACGTTGTACATGTGACAGGTTGCGTGCCTGGGCGCGCGCCGTTGCCTTTACAGGTTTCGCAGGTGGTTTGCACGGGGATGCGGATTTTAGTCTCTGTACCTTTGGCTGCATCTTCTAGGCTAATTTCCATGTTGTAGCGTAAATCGGCGCCGCGATAAACGTTATTGCGTTGCCCGCCGCCTTGGCGACCACCACCAAAAATATCACCAAAAATATCCCCAAATGCATCACCAAAACCTGCACCACCAAAGCCGCCCGTACCCGCGCCTTGCTCTACGCCCGCATGGCCATATGAATCGTAAGCAGCGCGTTTTTGGTCGTCGCTGAGCATTTCGTAGGCTTCTTTAGCCTCTTTAAATTGTGCCTCTGATTTCGGATTGTCTGGATTGCGATCAGGATGATATTTCATCGCCAGTTTGCGATAAGATTTTTTAATTTCTTCTTCTGAGGCATCTTTATTAACGCCTAATACTTCGTAGTAATCTCTTTTTGATGCGGCCATGTTTTATCCAATTACTTTAGGTCTATTCAATTGCTTTAAAGTTAGAGCATAGACAAAAGCCACGATGTCCGTGGCTCTTGTCTTGCAGGCTAATTATTATAGTTTCGCATTAGTCTTTTTTCACTTCTTCAAACTCAGCATCTACCACGTCGCCATCTACGGTTTTTTCACCTTCTTGGCTTGGCTGCGCACTTTGCGTATTGTTGGCTGCTTGCTCTGCTGCATACACTTTTTCGCCCAGTTTTTGTGAGGCTTCCATTAGCGTATTGGTTTTGGCTTCAATTGCGTCTTTGTCATCGCTTTGCAATAAATCTTCAACATCCTTCAATGCGGTTTCAATAGCGGTTTTTTCAGCTTCGTCCAATTTGTCGCCATGCTCGGCCAGTGATTTTTTCACACTATGCACCATGCCATCTGCGGCGTTACGCGCATCCACCAGCTCGCGATATTTTTTATCTTCATCCGCATATTTAATGGCATCTTCTTCCATTTGCTGAATTTCAGCTTCGCTTAAACCACTATTTGCTTTAATGGTAATTTTGTTTTCTTTACCGGTGGCTTTGTCTTTGGCGCTTACGTGCATAATGCCGTTGGCGTCAATGTCAAACGTCACTTCAATTTGCGGCATACCACGAGGTGCAGGCGGAATATCGCTTAAATTAAATTGGCCAAGTGATTTGTTGGCCGTTGCCATTTCACGCTCGCCTTGCAAAACTTGAATCGTCACCGCGTTTTGGTTATCTTCCGCAGTTGAAAAAGTTTGCGCAGCCTTAGTTGGAATGGTGGTATTTTTCTTAATGATTTTCGTCATTACGCCGCCCATGGTTTCAATGCCCAAGCTTAATGGCGTTACGTCTAGCAACAATACGTCTTTTACATCACCTTGCAACACACCACCTTGAATTGCTGCACCAACAGCCACCGCTTCATCAGGATTGACGTCTTTACGTGGTTCTTTACCAAAAATTTCTTGCACTTTCTCTTGCACTTTTGGCATGCGGCTTTGACCGCCGACCAAAATCACGTCAGTAATATCTTCAATTTTTACGCCTGCATCTTTAATCGCTGTGCGACATGGCGCTATCGTACGTTCAATCAAATCGTCTACTAAAGACTCTAATTTTGCGCGAGTGATTTTAACCACCAAGTGCTTCGGCCCAGTCGCATCTGCGGTAATGTAAGGCAAATTCACCTCGGTTTGTGTTGCGCCAGATAACTCAATTTTGGCTTTTTCTGCCGCTTCTTTTAAGCGCTGTTTAGCCAATAAATCGTTGCGTAAATCTATGCCGTTTTCTTTTTTAAATTCATCCGCCAAAAAGTCGATAATGCGATTATCAAAATCTTCGCCACCTAAGAAAGTGTCACCGTTGGTTGAAAGCACTTCAAATTGATGTTCGCCATCGATAGTAGAAATTTCGATAATTGAAACGTCAAACGTGCCGCCGCCTAAGTCATACACGGCAATTTTGCGGTCACCTTCTTGTTTGTCTAAACCAAACGCTAAAGCAGCAGCAGTTGGCTCGTTGATGATACGTTTAACATCTAAACCAGCGATACGACCCGCATCTTTAGTGGCTTGGCGTTGGCTATCGTTAAAGTAAGCTGGCACGGTAATCACCGCTTCGGTCACTTCTTCGCCCAAATAATCTTCGGCGGTTTTTTTCATTTTGCGCAATACTTCAGCCGAGATTTGCGGCGGTGCCATTTTTACGCCGCGCACTTCTACCCATGCGTCGCCGTTATCGGCTTTTGCAATGGTGTAAGGCATCAGCTTGATGTCTTTTTGCACCTCTTTTTCGTCGAATCTACGACCAATTAAACGCTTCACTGCGTACAGCGTATTTTTTGGATTCGTTACTGCTTGGCGCTTTGCTGGGGCGCCCGCTAAAATTTCGCCATCTTCTTGGTAAGCGATAATTGAAGGCGTGGTGCGTGTGCCTTCAGCATTTTCAATGACGCGTGGCTTGCCGCCTTCCATCACGGCGACGCAAGAGTTTGTTGTGCCTAAATCAATACCAATAATTTTTCCCATGTTACTGTTCCTTATTCAATCTTTAAAATTTAATCAACTCGAAGCTATACGATTTCAAAGCTAGCGGTTGAAGTATGAATTTAATGTGGGGTAAGTTTTTTTCTTTTCAATAGCCTTAATGTTTTTAAGGCCATTATTTTGCCACTTACTTTGCAACCATCACCAACGCTGGCCTTAGTACACGGTCATTCAGCGTGTAGCCTTTTTGTAGCACGCTGGTCACGGTATTCGGCTCGCCACTGTTTTCTAGCATGGAGATGGCTTGATGTTTATTTGGATCAAATTTCTCGCCCACGGGGTTTACTTCTGCGATATTAAATTTCTCAAACACCGCGCTCAGTTGTTTTGCTGTCAGTTCCACACCATTTTTGTAGCTTTCCACATCAGCATTGCCCACTTTTAAAGCGGCGTCTAAGCTATCTTTTACGGCCAACAATTCGTTTGAGAATTTTTCTAGCGCAAATTTACGCGCTTTGTCGATGTCATCCATGGCGCGGCGGCGAATATTTTCACCTTCGGCTTTTACGTATAGTACGCTGGCTTTGGCTTCTTCTAACGCGGCTTCCAGCGCTGTGATTTTTTCTTCAGGCGTTGGCTCGGCGGTTAATTCTGGTTGCGCTTCTTGTAGTGGTTCTTTTTCTTGGTCTCGATTGTTTTCATCTGCTTGCATGTCTTCCCCCCAAATCTAAATAACATTTCTTAATAACACTAACCAGAAAATGGGGATAGTGATGTTGATTTCAAGAGCTGATTTACATATTGTTTGTATCTGCTGATATATATTAAATATACACGAGAACAAAACCATGCTCTGTAAGCCAATATCCATAAGGCTTGCAGGGCATGCAAATAAGATGCGCTTAAATATGCGGTTTTAAAGCGCTTAAAACATCATCTACCGTGGGTGTTTGATTAATGCCGCCCAAGTTAATGGCTGGCACCACATTGCCCGCCATTACGCCCGTGAGTGCGGGGTTGGTGTCGGTATAAATGGCAATGGTGGGAATGTTGAGCGCAGCGGCAAGGTGCGATAAACCTGTATCAAAACCGATGGCGGCTTTGCGCTGCTAAGCATATCTGCTATTTGCAACATAGTTAAATTTACTTAGTGTGTATGAGAATCACGCTGGCCAGTTTGTCATAATCACCTGCAAAATGATGGCCACCTTTCATTTCGATGAGATTAAAACTAGCCTTATCAAGCATGCTGCAAACGTTGTCGGTTTCATCTTCACCATAAATGCACATCACATTCATCCCTTTTAACTTTTGTACTTCGGGAATCACTTTATAAAGGCCATCTGAACTGTAAAGCCAGTCAGCCACATGAAACTCGAAATTGGCAGCCTTTGCCATCCCCAACAATGCCACAGCATGTATTTTGGATTTCAGTGCCTGTGGCAAGCGGCTAGCCATGAAGGGCAGCGTATCTGCCCCTGTGGAGTAACCTATTAGTATGAGTTTTTCAGCATTCCAAGCTTTGCTGTAATAATTCAAAATACGTGTCAGGTCTTTTCCTACAATGTCTGGATTTTTCTTCGTCCAAAAGTATTGCAGAGAATTCAAACCTACTACCGCAATACCGTTTTTATTTAAAGCTTCGGCAACCTGTTTGTCGATACCCGCCCAACCACCATCGCCAGAAATCATTACAGCAAGCGTGCCACTGTTGGTCTTGGTGGGAAGCTCAACTAGCGGCAAATCAACAAGATCCTTAGAAAGGCGTGTTGATTTAAGTTGAGGTTGTTGCGAGGCTGTGATTTTCTGAAATGCCTCTTTAAATTTCGGCATCCATCTTTTTTGCACAGAAAAACCATGACCCACTTTTGGTAGTACGATTAATTCTGCATCTTTGACTTTGCTTAAAAAAGTTTGGGCATTTGGGGTGCTACAGTCTTGGTCAGCATCACCCTGTAACACATATAGTTTGGTAGCTAGTTTATCAACAGGACTATAAATAAATCCCAATTTAGCATCAGGCCTGCCATCAAGCGTGCCACTGCCTTTACATAAAGGTTTGCTTGTTTTTAAATCAGGGCAAAAGTCCATGCTGATGCCACCTGCAAACGTATTGGGTGGCGATTGGGCTAATGTTGCATAGACCAATGTGGCACCCGATGAGTAGCCGACTAGCACCGGTGGCTTATATTGCTGAAATTTGTATTTCTTTTGCAGATATTGGCTAAGTGCTTCAAAATTCGCGGCTGAATAGTTACATTTTTCACTGCTGGCATTTAGTTGCTTAATATAGTGAGTAATATCGATTCCCACTACCATACTATCAAGTTCTGCCAATGATTTCGCCATATCAATCACGCCTAAATTCCAACCACCATCACCAGATATAAACAAAACTACACTTTTTGGTTGGTCAGATTGTTTATAGATATGCAGTGTGCCAAAAGGGCCAAAGTTATCGGTAGTTTCTTTAATATCTGCCGCATGGGCATGACTCGTAAGCATGAATAACAATATGATTAAAGTCGTTATTATTTTGGTCATTTTGTAAATGCTCCTTTTAAACCACCTGAAATTAATGTGGTTACCGACAGCAAGGCAGAAGCCATGGATATGCCAGCAGGCGCCGCAAGATAACGCGGTTGCCATTTGGGGTCGAATTTATTCTTATACAGGTAGAGTCCTTCAAAATTATAAAATTCATGCCCAAACCTAAATACGGTATTGCCGATTTTGTTCCAGAGTGACCCTAACGGATGTTTTTCTAAACCTGACAGTGGCGCCATGCCAAGGTTAAACCATTGGTATTCGTTTTGCTTTCCCCACAGCATCAGTGAAACCATCAAAAACTCCATGACACCATTTGGCACTCCTGGTTCGTAGCGCATTAAATCAATAGAAAGCTCTTCTTTGTTTTCAAGCAGCCATATATTGGCAAATGCGATGATTTCCCCCTTTTTTTTGACAACCGCAATCTCACAACGGCGTAAATAATCCTCTTTGTAAAACCCTAGTGAGAAGCGCTTTTCACGCGCTTTTTTATCTTCCATCCAATGGTTAGAAATTTGTTGTAATTGCGGCAATATGGTATCTAGAGCTGTAGCTGGAATAATCTCAAACGATACGCCGTCTCGAAACATACGGTTATAGGCTTGGCGTAGACCAGAGCGCTTACTGCCTTCTAAGCTAAAGCTTGCCAGCGGCACTCTTGCCTCTTCACCCAGTTTAATTAGTGCCAGCCCTAGTTCAAGATAAAGTGGAATATGTTGTGTACTAACCTGATAAAAAGCCACTTTTGCATTGTGCCTGTCGGCTAATGTAAGCAGTTGCCACGCCAACTCTTCTAGCTCTTCCGTTTCACCAACGGGGTCGCCCATCGTGACCCAATACTGACTCGTCACGTCAAACATTAAAAAACTATTTTTAGTTTCACTCCACAGTAAATACTTATCGCCTGTTAATGCAAGATAGGTTGAAGTGTCACTCGATCTCTTAATAATCATTTCAGCCCTATCAATATCCGCTGCTGTAGGTAAAACAAGAGAAAACGCAGTGCGTGTAAATAAGCGATAGCCTACAAGCCCTACAATGACCACGACTGTAGCGACTAAAGAGCGTAGAAACCGAGAAGCATCACCATGCAATGCAAATTGCCACCAAAGTTGGTTGGAGTACTCCACATGTTTATGGGAAAAAAAGCCGAGCCAAGCCGAGCCAAGCACTACCATCATTACCAATACTAACCATTGCTTAGAAAAGTCTAGCTGCAATAACGCTGATTTTCGATAAAAATGCTTTTTAGTAGGAATGAAACTGATGAGCATTATCCCGAGAATCAATGCTTCTTCATAATCTAGCCCTTTGCCAAGTGATGCAATAATGCCTAACACCAGCATGACGATGGTGGCAAAGTAAGCTACATCTATGCGCCTGCGCACCGCTTGCGAGAGCAAGAGCAAAACAACCCCAACAATGCTGCCAAGTAGATGGGAAAATTCCATGATGGGTAGCGGAATGAGATACTCCATCCACTGCAAGCGGTCTTTTAATGCGGGTGTAGCGCCTGAAAACAGCAATAGAGCGCCAGCCAACAGCAAAAGCGCTGAGAATATTTGTGGCACTGCAGATTCAAGCACATTCACTGCAACGTTCACTAAGCGTCTTTGACGTAGACGCAACTCATATGCGACCAACATTAAAGCTGAAATGAGGAGCGGCATAAAGTAATAAATCACACGGTAAATAATGAGTGAAGCCAAAATATGCGGTGCAGGGTATTGGCTGGAAGCCAAGAACAAGAAGCTGCCTTCAAAAACACCTATTCCACCTGGTATTTGGCTAATGAGTCCTGATAGTTGAGCAAAAATATACAGCACCAGAAAATCGCCAAATGGCATGCCGATGAAATGAAATAATGGTAGATACAGTACTAATGATGCGAGTAATAAATCCATCAAAGCGACTAATAATTGGCGCAATGCAAGCGATAGATTAGGAATCTCTAGCCTGAAGCTCTTGATAGTCAAAGGCTTGCGATGAAAGAGCACTAGCCACCACCAAGCACTCATTAATATAGCGCTTATTATAATCACCGCTTGTATAGTGGCTAGCGACAGATTGTTAGTGATGAGCGCATGATTTGGAGAGAAGGCATAGCCAAACAATACAAGCGTTAAAGCGCCTAACATATAAGTGACTGCACAAAACGCCACTACTTTTGCAATGGAAGCCCCTGAAACGCCCCAGCTAGAATATAAGCGATAGCGCATGGAGCCGCCTGATAACCAAGCATGACCAACATTATTACTAATGGTGTAGCTTAAAAACGATGTGAATAATACACGATGGTATGGCAGCCTTTCGCCGGCATATTCAAGCGCCAAATAGTCATAAAAACTTAAGACCACATAGGCCATTATCGTTATTGCGCTGCATGAGACCAAAAACAAAATCGGAAAGCTTTGCAGTGCTTGTCTTATGTCATGCCAGCGGTACACTTCGATTTCATGATGAACAACAAAGATAGCCACAGCGAACAACAGTAAGCTAAAAATGGGTGTCAATTGATGTAGACTATTTTTAATTGCCATAATTAACTTAGCCGTTGAGGTTGAGTGCTTAAATTATATTAGCATGACCAGCCTATTAAATATGAATGCATTTATACAAAAATAATGCGCTTAGGCCATGGTTTTCAACCACTAAAAGCCATTAGATTCTTGCTATGTTAGGAATCACAGAATGTGATGTCCTATAGGCCATCATTCATGAGGCATAGCACACACCCTAGCATCCATGCGGGTAGCAGAGCGTTAATATAGAATGTTATTAAGCGCACCTAATACATCGGTAACGCTAGGGCTTTGCCCAATGTTGCCTAAGTTAATCGCTGGCACCACATTGCCCGCCATTACGCCCGTAAGCGCAGGGTTGGTGTCTGTATAAACTGCAATGGTAGGAATATTCAGCGCGGCAGCAAGGTGCGATAAACCTGTATCAACACCAACAGCGGCTTTGGCATTGGCAATCACACCTGCTAGCTCATTAATGCTGAGCTTGGGCATTACGATTGAGTCAGTTACTTGCTGAGAAATTATTGTTGCTCGCACATGTTCAGCGTCGCTAGCCCAAGGTAACGCCATGTTCAAGTTTTGCAAAGCAAGTTGCTTGCCTAAAGCCACCCAGTTTTCTATTGGCCACAATTTGCTGTCGCGGCTAGTGCCGTGCAGAGCGACGACATATTTTTCAGATAAAGTTAGCTCGCAGTTTGGTGCGCTAATAGCATAATCGGGGGCATTGGTAGGCACTGTGTGGCCCAAGCTCATGGCAACCAGTGTGCGGTTGCGCGTAACGGCGTGT
>JANMBK010000110.1:0-6486 GCA_031360365.1 Methylophilaceae bacterium | reverse complement strand
GTCAAAAACCAAGTGCGCCAAGTCAGAAAATTTAGTTTCTTCAGTCTCATTTTCTAAGCGTTTCACTAATTTATGGCTAGGGTTAAGCTCTAAAATCGGTTTGCTTTCGGGCGCATTTTGGCCTGCCGCTTTTAAAATACGCGCCATATTGCCCGATAAATCGTGCTCTCCAGCCACTAAGCAGGCAGGTGAATCGGTTAGTCGATGCGTCACGCGCACTTCTTTCACCGCGTCGCCCAGTGAAGATTTAACCCGCTCAATCAAAGTTTTAGCTTCTTGTTCAATTTTCTTTTGAATTTCTTTTTCAGTATCACTTTCTAGCGCACCTAAGTCCAAATCACCTTTGGCGATAGATTGTAGTTTTTTACCTTCAAATTCTGTGAGGCTACTCAACAACCATTCATCTACCTTGTCTGACATTAGCAATACCTCAATGCCCTTTTTGCGGAAAATTTCCAAGTGTGGCGAGTGTTGCGCAGCAGCAAACGTATCCGCCGTAATGTAGTAAATGGCTTTTTGTTCTGGTTGCATTTTTGATACATAGTCGCTTAAAGAGATGCTCTGCGAGGCAGTATCCATGCGGGTGCTGGCGAAGCGTAAAAGAATCGCTATTTTTTCTTTATTGGCAAAATCTTCACCCGGACCTTCTTTTAGCACACGGCCAAACTCATCCCAAAACTTGACGTAATCGTCTGGTTTGTCTTTTGCTATGTCTTCTAAAAGTCCCAGCACTTTTTTTACCGAGCCATTTTTTATGGCATCCACATCGCGACTATCTTGCAAAATCTCACGCGAAATATTCAGCGGCAAGTCGGCAGAATCGATCACACCGCGCACAAAACGCAAATATTGCGGCATCAGCTTTTCTGCATCTTCCATAATAAATACGCGTTTTACATACAGTTTAATGCCATGACGGCGCTCTCTGTCATACAAATCAAATGGCGCTTTGCTAGGAATATACAACAGCGAAATATACTCTTGATTGCCTTCCACGCGGCTATGCGTGTAGGCTAGAGATGCTTGGTAATCGTGCGAAACATGCTTGTAAAATTCTTGATATTCTTCTTCTGTAATGTCGTTTTTACTGCGTGCCCACAACGCTGAAGCCTTATTCACTGCCTCAAATTCATCGGTGAGCATCATCTCACCGCCAGCTTTTGTTCCATCAGGCTTGTCCGCGCCCTCTTTCCATTCCGATTTTTGCATCATAATCGGCAAAGTGATGTGGTCAGAATATTTACGGATAATTGATTTTAATTGCCAATCATTTAAAAATTCGTCTTCATCTTTGCGCAAGTGCAAAGTAATTTCAGTGCCGCGCGATTCTTTTTTTACAGCCACAAGCGTGTAGTCACCTTCGCCTGCACTTTGCCACTTCACCGCCTCTGTGCTGCCTGCACGGCGTGTTGTCAGCGTGACTTTATCGGCAATAATAAACGATGAATAAAAGCCTACGCCAAATTGGCCAATTAAATTGGCATCCTTGGCCTCATCTCCACTTAAACTTTGAAAAAACTCTTTGGTGCCCGATTTCGCAATGGTGCCAATATGGGCAATCACCTCATCGCGGCTCATGCCAATGCCGTTGTCGTTGATGGTGATGGTACGAGCCTTCTTATCAAAACCAACAGTAATTTTTAAGTCACTGTCATTTTCATATAAGGCGCTATTGGCCAGCGCTTCAAAGCGCAATTTATCCGCTGCGTCCGATGCATTAGAGATTAACTCGCGCAGCACGATTTCTTTGTTGCTGTACAACGAATGAATCATCAACTGCATCAGTTGTTTGACCTCAGCTTGAAACTCCATTTTTTCGGTTTTTTGTGCTGCCATTTTTAATCCTTTTTTGCGTTAAACTTTGTAAGAAAAATACAAGAGAAATATTAAGTAAAATTGTTTAGTGTTAAGTTGGGTTAAAGTGTGTATTTTTCAAGCGTGCAACTTATAAAAAGGTTAATCATGGCAGATATTCGTATTGTAGAAATTGACGCAAGCACTTACCAAGTAACAGTCGTTGCGCAAACAACTTCAATCCACAATGTGACAGTTGAAGCTGATTTTGCACAAAATCTTAGCCATGGGCTAATTGATAATATAGCGTTGCTCAAAAAGTCGTTTGAATTTTTACTGCAACGCGAACCCAACACCAGTATTTTGCGTAGCTTCAATTTAAGTGTAATCAGCCGCTATTTTCCCGAATACGAAAAAGAAATGCGTCAATAAAAATTTACAATGAATAACTTTAAATGTCATAAAAATACGGCTCAAATATGCTATAAAAGCGTATGAAAAACGATAATACTGTTTCATCCAACCCACCTTTAGAAACTTTGCTGGCGGCCGTTGATTTAGGCTCTAATAGTTTTAGGCTAGAAATTGGCCGTTATGATAATGGCCAAATTCATCGTGTGGATTATTTAAAAGAAACGGTGCGGCAAGGCGGCGATTTGGATGCTGAACGCAATTTAAAGCCAGAGGCAATAGAACGTGGGCTGAGATGCTTAGCGCGCTTTGGCGAGGCGATTAAAAATTTCCCTAAACAAAATGTGCGCGCAGTAGCCACTCAAACGCTACGCGAAGCCAAAAACCGTGACGTGTTTTTAAAGCTGGCTAAAAAATCCTTAGGCTTTGATGTGGAAGTCATTTCTGGCGTAGAAGAAGCGCGATTGATTTATCAAGGTGTCAGTCGTTTGTTGCCGCAGTCGGACGAACGGCGCTTGGTGATCGACATTGGCGGCCGCTCCACTGAGTTTATTTTAGGCCAACAATTAAATGCCGAAACCACTGATTCATTGCGCGTAGGCTCTGTAACATGGTCATTAAAGTATTTTGCCGATGGCCAACTGAGCGAAAAAAACTTTGAACGTGCAGAAATTGCTGCCGAATCATTTTTAGACGCAGTCGCCGATGTTTATCAAAACCAGTATTGGGATGTGGCTTATGGCGCTTCTGGGACCGTTGGCGCGATTGCAGAAATTCTAGCTGGCGCAGGTTTTGCCGAAGACGCTGTTACCCGCAAAGGCTTAGTGTGGTTGCGCGCCCAGTTAATTAAGGCACGTACCATTGATAAGTTAGATTTAGTTGGCTTAAAAGAAGAGCGTAAAGCGGTAATTGCTGGCGGCTTAAGTGTGCTGATTGGTGTATTTGATTTACTTAAAATTGATACCTTAATCGTCGCCAAAGGTGCGTTACGACATGGCCTGCTTTACGACATGACGGCGCAAGACGGAGATAGCGCCAAAGACCTGCGTAATGCCTCTATTAACAACTTGATTACGCGTTTTGCGGTGAATAAAATCCACGCAAATAATGTAGCTAAAGTAGCCTTAGTTTTTTTTAACGGACTATTGTCTAAGCAAGAAAACTTTGAGAATAATTTTGATGTGCCCAGATTAAAACAAAAGCTAAGCTGGGCAGCGCTATGCCATGAGGTTGGTAGCGCCATCTCGCACAGTGAATCACAAAAACATGGCGCTTATATTGTCGATAATACTGAGCTGATGGGTTTTGCACAAAGTGAGTTACACCGTTTGAGCTTATTGGTGCTGGGGCATTGCGGTAAGTTAAAAAAATTAGAGGCTGATTTTAATGACGATGGTTTTATTTATCAGCTGATTTCATTAAGACTAGCGGTTATTTTTTGCCACTCTCGCCATATGCCTATGCTAAAAAATATAGGCTTTGAACGTGCTGGTAATACCTTCTTGCTTAGCCTTTCAGATGCGTGGCAAAAAGCTTTTCCACAAACCTCATACCTACTAGAAGAAGAAATTTTAGCTTGGCAAAAGACCAATTGGAGCTTAGTGGTATCAACACAGGATTAATCCTAGCCCATTGATTTAAAGAATAAATATGACATTTTTATGACTGTTGACATATCAATTAAACGGTATAAACTGTTTATACCGTTTAATTGGAGATTGATATGTCAGATTCTAAAAGTAATAAAAAGCCTGCTGCAAAAAAACCTAGCCCGTCAAAACCCACTATCGCAGCAGCTGCAAAATCTACCATTGCAAAGCCGACGATTACGAAGCCAGCCATAGCGAGGCCAGTAACAGCGAAGCCAGTAACAGCGAAGCCTGCAGTTGTAAAGGCAGCAATTAAGCCTAGCGCCGTTGTGCCAGTTAGACCAAGCACAACAAGCACCGCAGCAAAAATAGCAGCGAAACCAATAACAGCTAAACCAATAGCTGCTAAACCAGCAGCTAAATCTAAGCCTGCGGTTAACCCAAAAGCAAAAAAATCAGCCAAAAAATCTGATGGGAAAGTGCCGAAAAAAATCAAACCAGAAAAAGACAAGGTTGAAAAAGTTAAAATGGAACGAGATAGCTTTACTATGCCAAAAGATGAGTATGCGCAGCTGACGCTGCTAAAGGCACGCTTAAGTTCGATGGGTCAGCCTGCTAAAAAAAGTGAGTTGCTGCGCGCAGGTATTAAACTTTTAGCAGCCATGTCAGACAACACCCTAAAAACCACCTTGGCAAAAATACCAACGATTAAAACTGGCCGACCTAATAAAAAGAGCTAGAAAAAAAGCTAGGAAAAAATTATTTAGCTAACGATTAATCTAACAAGCTTGGCGATTGCACTGCAACAATATTGTAGTGCGCCACATTAGGGTTTTCTTCATCTTTTATCAGGCGCAGCCACCATACCGCGCCTTTTTTAATGCTGATTTCTTGGGCGGTAAAACTGGTTAAGTATGCTACCAGTTGCCAAAGCCAAGGCTTGTGGCCTACTAGCAAAACGTTCTGTACAGGGGCTTCTAAGCCAGTTAATGCAGCTAACACTTGTTGCAAATTTGCACAGGGCTTTAACGCTTCAATGACTTTAACCTCACCTTTTAACGCTTGCGCCGTTTGAAAGGCACGCATCGCAGGGCTGCTCAGCAACAGGGTATCTTTGGGCAAGCGCTGATTCAACCAATTGGCCATGCGCTTAGCTTGTTGCTTACCTTTTGGAGTGAGCATGCGGGCTAGATCTTGATCTTCGCCCTGCCCTAGCGCTGGATGCGCTTCTGCATGCCGCCAAATAATGATATTTTTTATTGAGGTTGATGCTTTGTTGGCGCTCATATTATTTGTCTTGATATTGGTCAATCAGCAATTGTTGCGCACTAATTTTTACTTTATTTATGCTTTTCTCTAACGGCGTATATTCACCATTCTGCGTTAGCAACCAAGCATCTTGAGTGTCGTTTAAATAGGGCATTACACATTCTTGCATAATGCGCGCTTGCATCTGTGAGCTGGTAATTGGCCAAGCAATTTCAATGCGGCGCAGCATGTTACGGCTCATCCAATCAGCGCTAGAAAGCCACATTTTTTGTGATTGAACCGCTTTGTTATTAAGCTCAAAATAAAAAATACGCGAATGTTCTAAAAAGCGACCCACGATGGAACGCACGCGGATATTACCTTGCAGGCCATCTGCGTTTAACGGCAGTATGCACGCGCCGCGAATAATTAAATCGATTTGCACGCCTTTGCGGGCAGCTTCAATTAGGGCGCTCACTAACACCTCATCTGTGAGTGAGTTCATTTTTGCGATAATTTTAGCCTTGCCGCCCTGCTCGCAGACACGTTTTGCCGCTGCAATATTGCGCAGCATGGCACGCTGTAAATTAAAAGGCGCCACTAATAGCTTCCGCATCGGCGGCAATGCGGATTGGCTTACTAAATGCCTAAAAATATACTCTATTTCTCGCGTTAAAACCGTGTCGCTTGTTAGCATGCAAATATCGGTATAAAGCTTGGCGGTGTTTGCGTTGTAATTGCCAGTCGATAAATGCGCGTAACGCTTAATTTGCTTGCCTTCTCTACGCATCACTAGCAACATTTTGGCATGCGTTTTCAGCCCTAACATACCATAGACAATTTGCGCACCAATGGCCTCTAACGATTCTGCCCAGTTAATATTGGTCTCTTCGTCAAAGCGCGCTTTAATTTCGACTACCACCACTACTTCTTTGCCGCGCCGCACTGCTTCTTGTAGCAGCTTGAGCATGCGTGTATCACTGCCCGTGCGGTAAATAGTTTGATGAATCGCCAGCACATTCGGATCGTGCACTGCCTCTTCCAAAAACTGAATCACTGCATCAAAATTCTCATACGGTCGATGAATCAATACATCGCCTTGTTTAAGCTGATGAAACAACGACTCTTTTGCAACAAGCTGTTTAGGCCAACGTGGCTGATACGGGCTAAACATTAACTCCGCACCTTTTGCCAAGCTAATCAGCTGTATCAATCGGCTTAAGTTAACTGGCCCAGAAACGCGATAAAGTGATTCTGGCGGCAAACGAAATTCTTTCAATAAAAATTCGGATAAAGCATCTGAGCAGGATTTTGATACCTCCAAGCGCACCGCTTCACTGTAAGGGCGTTGCGCTAATTCGTGGCGCAGTGCGCTTGGCAAATCGCTCATGTCATCTTCGTCTAAGGCCAAATCTGAGTGTCGGGTGACTCTAAATTGTGAAAA
>JANMBK010000066.1:0-4950 GCA_031360365.1 Methylophilaceae bacterium | reverse complement strand
TTGAATACTACCTAAAAGAAATAGTAAAACAGCCCGTCACTAAAGAAATCATTCAGCAATATTTAGCCGCATTTGAAGATATTTTAGATAAAAGTTTGATGCAATGTGAAATTGCACCTGCATTATCGGCGCTAAAAAAAGCAACACCACAAGCCTCATGGATGCTACTCTCTGGCGGTGATCAAGCTGAGTTAAGGAGGGTTTTTCCGCGTCGTAAACTGGGTGAAACTAACTTGGCAAGTTTGTTTGAAGCTGGAATTTTTGGCGGACCAGATCAAAAGGATGATGTACTCGCGCGTGAAAAAACTAACGGAAACATTCAACTGCCAGCTTTATTTATAGGTGATAGCAAATACGACCATCAAGCAGCAATAAAGGCGGGGCTTGATTTTGTGTTTTTGAGTGATTGGACAGAAGTAAAGGATTGGCAACAATACTGTGCCGAAAATACTATAGTTGCACTACCTAATATTTCTCAATTATTAGCTTAAAGCCATATAAAATAGCGATATGCAAATCAATCAATTATCTGTAGTAGTACCAGTGCGCAACGAAGAAGGCAATGTTTCGAGTTTAATCAATGAAATTGATGCTGCACTAAAGCATATTTCGAATGAAATTATTTATGTGGATGATGGAAGTACTGACAATACTTACAGCCAATTAAAGTCGTTACAAACACAGTTTACACAGTTAAAAATTGTGCGCCATGCGCACAGCTGCGGGCAAAGTACCGCGGTACGCACAGGCGTAAAAGTCGCGCAATATAGCTGGGTGGCAACGTTGGATGGAGATGGTCAAAATGACCCTGCAGATATTCTAAAACTGATTGCAGCAGTCACAGATGGTGTAGATTTAGTGGGCGGCAATCGCCGCGCTAGTCGTCGTGACACTTGGGTTAAGCGCATGTCTTCTGTGATCGCCAATACGGTGCGCTCTAAAATGTTGCGCGATGACACGCCAGATACAGGTTGCGGATTAAAACTTTTTAAACGAGATGCGTTTTTAGATTTGCCGTATTTTGACCACATGCATCGCTTTTTACCCGCACTTATTAAGCGTTGCGGCGGCAAAATTGTTACGGTAGCTGTCGCACATCGCAATCGCGAGCATGGCAAATCCAACTACGGAACGATTGATAGACTGCTGGTCGGCATTGTTGATTTATTTGGCGTGGCGTGGCTACAACGACGCGCAAAAATCCCAAATATTATAGAAGACAAGGCTTTCTAATCATGGAAATCGTTAACGACGGCATTGGCACCTATTTTTCGCATATTGTTAATGCGCTTAATGCTTATATAACAGGCATGCCAACCACTGATTTAATCTGGTTGAACATAGGTTTGGCTGGCCAGTGTTTGTTTATGGCGCGCTTTATCGTGCAGTGGATACACAGCGAACGGCATGGGCAAAGCTTGATTCCAGTGAGTTTTTGGTATTTAAGTTTGCTGGGTGGATTAATAGTATTAGCCTATGGTTTGCATAAATTAGACCCCGTCATTATTTTAGGCCAATTGCCAGGTACTGTTGTGTACTCCAGAAACTTGGTTTTAATTCACCGCAACAACAAAAAATCGTAAAGTGATAGCACGTGCTACGTGATTTAAATAAAGCTTACCCACTATTCTTATGGGCGACTGCCATTATCGCAATCATCATATTTTTCTGGGGGTTGGGTAGTATAGATTTGATGTCGCTTAACGAAGGGCGACGTGCGTTGGCCATTAAGGAAATGGTAGCTAGTGGTGATTGGATGTTGCCGCATCTCAATGGCGAACTGTACCTCACCAAACCACCGCTGCTGTATTGGCTCTCATCCAGCCTTGCGGTGATTTGGGGTGTGAATGAGTGGACATTGCGCTTGCCTTCCGCACTAGCATCCATTGCAGTTTTATATATGGTTTATCGTTACACCTTGAAGCAAGCAGGGCCTTGGGCAGCATTATTTTCAGTCCAAATTTTAGTCGCTAACTTTGGCTTTGCGATGCTGGGTCGCCGTGCGGAAATAGAGATGCTGTTGACGGCATTATGTATCGGTTCGATTTTATCCGCATTGCAATATATACAAACACAATCGAGCAAAAGTTGGATATATCTCAGCTATTTTCTGTTGGCTTTGGCTCTAATGACAAAAGGACCCTTGGTGTTGCTATTGGTGACTTTGCCACTATTAATCGCAGCTATTTATACTAAAAATCCGCACATCAAAACAGTGTTGTTAAATTGGCGCGGCTGGTTGATTTTCCTAGTAGTTGGCTTGGCTTGGTATGCTACAGTGAGCTGGCAATTAGGTTTTGATATATGGGCAAAGGTAGTTAAGCACGATATGTTGGACAAAATGCAAAGTGATAGCGCGAAGCCAATATTGAGCTATCTGGGTTGGATTGCGGTCGATTTTATGTTGCTAATCGTTTTATTTTTGGTACGAGCAAAAGATGTTTTTAAGCAAAAAATGCAGCAACCACATCAGCTTGTATTATTGATTGCTGCGATTTTACCAATTTTAGTGTTCTCATTATTTAGTAACAAACATGCCAAATACTTGCTGCCGATATATCCAATTATCGCGATTTTGTTGGCAATTAAGTTAGAAATCATTTTTAATGCTGTAAAAGTGAGCACGAAGAAATTAATCGCCATTGTTGGGTTGTTACTACCCGTTAGCTTTGCAGTTTTTTATAGTGTTGTGGAACCTAAATTATTTGCCTATCGAGTAGTGGCTTTTCCAACTTTTAGCGCTTGGGTTTCTGGCATAAAAGACAGCGACTTATATGCATATCAAGAAATTGATAGTCGATTGGTTTATTATGCCAATAGACCGATTAAAGTATTAGATAAAGTCTTGTTGGCGCAGGCAAAAAAGTCGCAACAATCATTTTTATTATTAGTGGAAAGTGACAATTTGGACGCGATTAAACAGCAGGCTGATTGCATGGTAAATGATTTTAGCCCGTACTTAAAAAAGAAAAAATCTTTAACAGTTTTTGGTTTTGGAAAAGCCTGTAAAAATAGTTAATATGTTGATTAAATTAGAGAAATTTTAATGAAAATTACAGTAGTAGGCACAGGCTATGTAGGCTTGGTGAGCGGCACTTGCATGGCTGAGGTCGGCAATGAGGTGCTTTGCTTAGATGTTGATGCGGCAAAAATTAAAATTTTAGAAGACGGCGGCATTCCAATACACGAGCCAGGACTGCTCGAGATGGTGCGTCGCAACGTGATAGCTGGGCGCTTAAAATTTACTACTGACGTTAAAAAAGCAGTAGAGTTTGGTGATGTGCAATTTATTGCAGTGGGAACGCCGCCTGATGAAGATGGTGCTGCCGATTTGCAATACGTAGTTGAGGCGGCTAGAAATATCGGCATGTACATGACCAATTACAAAGTGGTTGTGGATAAATCCACTGTGCCTGTGGGAACGGCGGGTAAAGTAACAGCTGCAATATCAGAAGAGCTTGCAGTACGAAAACTTAAAACACATTTTAGCGTGGTTTCTAATCCTGAGTTTTTAAAGGAAGGTGCAGCCGTGGAGGATTTTATGCGCCCAGACCGCATTGTCATTGGCGCAGAGGACAAGCAAAGTAAAGACATCATGCGTGCCTTGTATGCACCGTTTCAGCGCAACCACGAGCGTTTGGTGATGATGGATGTGCGCTCGGCCGAGCTGACTAAGTACGCTGCAAACGCAATGCTAGCGACGCGTATCAGCTTTATGAACGAGCTCGCTAATTTGGCCGAATTATTAGGTGCTGATATTGAAGCTGTACGCAAAGGCATCGGTTCAGATCCGCGTATTGGTTATGATTTTCTCTATTCTGGCTGCGGTTATGGCGGGTCGTGTTTCCCTAAAGATATGAAAGCGCTGATTAGCACTGGCAACAATAATGGTTGCGATTTAAAAGTGTTAAATGCCGTAGAAGCCGCTAATGAAGCACAAAAACATGTATTGACGCAAAAAATTAAAAAGCATTTTGGCGCAAATTTAACCGGTAAACATTTTGCGGTGTGGGGCTTGGCTTTTAAGCCAAATACTGACGATATGCGCGAAGCAACGAGCCGCGTGTTGATTCATGATTTATTGCAAGCTGGCGCAACGGTAAGTGCTTACGATCCAGTGGCAATCGATGAAGCCAAGCGTATTTTTGGCAAGACAAAGGGTTTGAGTTTTGCAAAAATGCAGAATCTAGCACTAGATAAAGCCGATGCATTGGTGATTGTGACAGAGTGGAAAGAGTTTAGAAGCCCTGATTTTTATCAATTAAAACAAAAACTTAAATCGAATATTATTTTTGACGGCCGCAATATGTATAATCCGCAGACAGTGAAAAATGCTGGCATTGCATATCAATCGATTGGGCGTTTAAACAAATAAATGAAGGTGTTATTGACAGGGGTAGCAGGGTTTATTGGTTATCACGTTGCTGTTAAATTACTGGAGCGTGGCGATACAGTGGTCGGCGTTGACAACATCAATGATTATTACGATGTAGCTTTGAAGGAAGCCAGATTAGCTTCCATTCAAGCGCACCCTAGTGCTAAAAACTTTAAGTTTATAAAATTAGATTTGGTCGAACAAGTGGCCACGGCGAGACTATTCGAAACCGAAAAGCCAGCTAGCGTGATTCATCTTGCCGCGCAAGCAGGCGTGCGCTATTCGTTGAAAAATCCGCATGCCTACATCAACAGCAATATCGTCGCATTCGCCAATGTTTTAGAAGGCTGCAGGGCGATCAAGCCACAACATTTAGTCTATGCCAGCTCCTCAAGCGTGTATGGCGGAAACAGTAAATTACCCTTTTCAGAGATGGACAATGTCGATCATCCAGTAAGTTTGTACGCCGCCACAAAAAAAGCTAACGAGCTGATGGCACATACTTACAGCCATTTATATGAAATTCCAACCACTGGCCTACGCTTTTTTACCGTGTATGGACCATGGGGCAGGCC
>JANMBK010000286.1:0-5299 GCA_031360365.1 Methylophilaceae bacterium | reverse complement strand
ACCAAGCTTTCGTGAAGCTTTGCGTTGCGGTGCAGAGATTTTTCACCAACTCAAAAAAACCCTGCATAAAAAAGGCTTAACAACGACTGTTGGCGATGAAGGTGGTTTTGCGCCAAATTTAGCCTCAAACGAAGATGCAATTAAGCTGATTTTAGAATCAATTTCAGACGCAGGTTACGAGCCAGGAAAAGACGTGTATTTGGGCTTAGATTGCGCCAGTACCGAATTTTATAAAGATGGAAAATATCATTTAGAATCAGAAGGTTTGGCCTTATCAAGCGCACAATTTACCGATTATTTAGCCACTTGGTGCGACAAATATCCAATTATTTCAATCGAAGATGGTATGGGTGAATTTGATTGGGATGGCTGGGATATTTTAACCAAGCGCCTTGGAAAAACCACCCAATTAGTAGGCGATGATTTGTTTGTGACCAATTCAAAAATTTTGCGTGAAGGCATTAAACGTGGCGTGGCCAACTCGGTGTTAATAAAAGTCAATCAAATTGGCACGCTGACAGAAACTTTCCAAACCATCGAGATGGCCAAGCGTGCTGGTTACACCGCAGTAGTATCACATCGCTCTGGCGAGACAGAAGACACCACCATTGCCGATATTTCGGTCGCAACTAATGCGTTGCAAATTAAAACAGGTAGCTTGTGCCGCAGTGAGCGCGTGGCCAAATATAACCAATTGTTGCGTATTGAGGAAGAACTAGGTGATGCATCAAGTTACGCGGGTATGGGCGCTTTTTATCAATTATATAAATAGTGAAAGCTTTAACGCTCATTTTTGTGATCTTAATTGCCCTACTGCAATATCCATTGTGGTTGGGCAAAGGTAGCTGGTTGCGGGTTTGGAATGTGAAGCAGCAAATTGCCGAGCAAAAAGAAAAGAACGTTTCTTATAAACAGCGAAATGAGACTTTGAACGCTGAAGTGCGCGATTTAAAACAAGCTAATGCGGCGATTGAAGAGCGCGCGCGCAGCGAGTTGGGTATGATTAAAGAAGACGAAGTGTTCTATCAAGTGATTGATCAGCCTTTGCCCATGCAGCCTGCCAACCCAATTCCAGCAACATCTGCAGAAGAAGAGACGCCTTAATCCTCTAAATTGTAGGGCAACGGTTTAGTGCTAATCGGCACCTTATCCCAAAAGACCTTGCCCGCTTGTTGCGCGTCTATGCGCATTTCAATCAGCGCGTCATAACCGTTGAATGGATTAGCCGCCACTCTAACAATTTGCCCCACTTCATTTTGCTTAGCATCTAATACTTTGTCGCCAGCACTCGGTGTTTGCCTTAAGTCTGCAGGTGGGGTATTAACTTCAGTCAAGTAAGTACGACGCTTAACGCTACCTAAATAATGCGTGCGGGCGACAATTTCTTGGCCAGTGTAGCAACCTTTTTTAAAGTTAATGCCGTTTAAAATATCCAAATTAAGCATTTGCGGTACAAATTGTTCTTGTGTGGCTGGCTCAACATCAGGAATCCCAGCTTGAATCTCTAGCCAATCCCAGCAAGGCTTACCAACCAATTGGCAACTGGCTTTGAGAGCATTCCAAATAATAGGTGCGTTGACTGCATCAGTAAAAATCTCAAAGCGCTGATGACCAGATATTGTTGGCAGTTTTAAAATGGCACCATTTTCTAAACTAACTAATTCGTAATCTTGCACAGGCATTTTATTGCTAGTAATTTTAGCAAGGCCAAAGGTTTTGTTAAACACAAGCCCCAGTATTGATGCGGCTTGTGGGCCATTGATTCCGAACTTGATAATGCTATCAGAAGTATCTTTAATCTCTACTTTACTGCGCATCACATACATTTTTAAGCGCTTCATGATAGGCTCAAGTAGTGCGCGATTAAACTGTAAATGTAAATGATCCCCAAGCTGATTATTATGGTGCGCAAATGCTAAGAACAAAGCTAGCATGCGACCTTTGGGGTTGCAGTAGGCGGAGTAGTGTGCAACTGATACATTATCTTGACTCGCAAGCAGGTTCACATCATTAGTAACTTGCCCTTGCAGAAAAGTCACCGCATCTGCGCCGCTAATTTCCAGCAACCCTAAGTGGTTTAAATCACACAATATATTATTGTTGATGGTTGCTACCAGTTCACTTTTGGCGTCTCCAAAGTGAATAATCGCACCATTTTCAAACATCGCGCCATGTGTGATTAAACTATTTTGCCACTTTGTTGATGTGATTCGTGTTGCTGTCATGCCCATTTCAACCTATTATTTGTGCTGATGAAACCCATTTTACACCAAGCCATACATATTAAATTTAAACCTTCAACTCTAATGTTGAGCATACTGTGTGCAATTTCAATGCTGTGTTGCTGGATTTTACTCGTATTGCCAATGGCAACTACACTTAAATTGATGGCGATTATGTTGGTATTGGTGAGCAGTATTTACTTTATATTGCGCGATACTTTGCTGCTGTTACCTTGGTCATGGCAGTTCTTGGAGATAGATAGCAAAGGCAAGCTCACACTTATCAACCAGCGCGGCCAGCAGTTTCAGCCGGCTTTAGCAAACAGCACATTTATTCATGCCAAATTAGTCATTTTAAATTTTAAACGTAATGGCTATAGATTGGCGTTACCACCTGTGATTTTATTGATGGCAAATATTGATGAGGTGCGGCGCTTGCGCGTGTGGCTGCGCTGGGCTAAACAGCAAAACACGCAATATCAAGGGGATTTGCTTGTAAACGATTGACCTTGCTTACGTTTATAAAGCCTACGCGCCAAAATGCTTTTAAACATTTCTTTTGATTCCTTAATTGGGTGCTTAGGCATGTATGCGGCTAAAAATAACAGGCCTGCCAAGCCTGCAATTATCCACTTTAAATCGAATGCTGCTTTTTCGCGACGCGCGGGTGGTTGCTTTTTCATGGCGCTAAGAATATTTTGCAAGCTGCTGCCGTTAACATAATTGCCACTTATGTCTTTGGCAAGCGAAATCATATATTTTTCATCTAAGCGCGACATATAACGATCACTGGGTGCGCTGGCGACACTGTCTTCTCGGGTGCCAATGTTTTCTTGCGCAATTTGTGCAACGCCAGGTTGCATGGCAAAACTTTCGGCAGACCAATAACCAATCAATTGATTTTTTTCATCTAGTTTGGGGATTGCCGTGCCTTTATCGCTGCCAATACCTACTAATAACCAATCTTTACCGCCTTGAAAGCCAGTTAAATCACGGGTGTTAAAAATATGCAGTTTAGGCGTTTCTTCGCCATCACTAAAATACACCACTTGCGCTGTCTCTGGGAAGCTGCGAATCAATTTGGCCATTGTCACCATGCTCTCACGCACACGGCTATTGCCAGACCAGCCATTGCGCCAATCTAGGTGGTCAATGGTATCTTCAATGGCGGCAAAATTTTGGCATATCTCAATCGGCGTATATAACGCGGCCACGCTCACCCCTGCAAATAGCCCAATGCTGACCTGTGTGCCGCAAGGCATTTCGCCAATAATGCGGTGCAATAAAAATTGCTGATATTCCATGCGGCTTACAACTTTACCATTTAGCTGCATGTCTTTTACGTTCATGCTTTGCGATATATCTGCCACCAACATGTAACTGTAAATATCGCGCTTAATTGGAATAGTCGGCTTAAACAGCGCAATAATTAGCAGTATCAGCGCAATGCTGAGCAAGGTAATATCGCGGCGGTGGCGCAAATAGTTAAAAAGTTTTTTCATAAGATTTTATATGATGTTTAATCTTTAGCCATAGATAATAAGGCAAGCACACTCATATTAAGGCAACCCCACCGGCACATTGCCCATAATTAAGCCAGCTTTTTCGCCATCCCCAACACCAGGCGTAGGCGTACTCGGTAACATTCCCAGCACACGATCTAAATTGTGCTTGGCATCCCAATGGCTATTATCCAACTTGAGCGAGTTAACATAAGCGGTTTTTGCTTGCCGCACCAAATACTCAGCCTCAGCACGCACCGTCATATTGTTGCCGTTTATAGCTAGCCCACGCAAAAACGAAATATTGCCAATATTGTATTGCACCGCCGATTTTTGGTTGTTATCAGCCGCTTTAGACATGAGTGCACTAAACAATAAAATAGATTCTTTATAGCGCTCTTTTTTAGCTAAATATAAAGCCGTGGCAAATTTAGCTTCAAAGCTTTGTTGGTCAGTCGCTGGGGGCTTTCCTGCCAGCACCGATTGATTAAACGCGTCAATTTGTCCGATGCGTTTGTAAGCGTAAATACTGCCCACTGCGCTTACTAAGGCGATAATGCCAAAGGCCCAAGTCAGTTTCTTTACGCTAAAAAAACGCGAGACTTTTGGCGTCATATTTTGTGACGTCATATATTGTGTTGTAGCGCTTAATGCCATGTTTTCACCTCTAAGTATTTCACGCTCAGCAACAATGCAATCATGCAGGCGGCTAATATAAAACTAAGGTTAGATAAATCTTTACCTGGAATTTTTTCTAAATATTTAATCGGCTTTTTTTCTTTGCGGTTAATGTCATCAATGGCTGCTTGCAAAGTTTTTGGGTCGTCTGCCTCGTAAGCATTAAATGGCGTTTTCATGGTTTTAAAAAACTCGTACAACTCAATTTCGGCAGGTAACGCTTTATCGGGGTCTGGCTTGTAATTTGTATTAAAGATGCTCAAACCGCCGGGTTGGCGTAGCACGATCCAATATAGGCTGATGTTCATGCGGTCGTACCAATCGCGTATTTTTTGTTGTGCATCCGAGCCAATTCTGCCAGCCCCATCGGATAGCAAAATAATCACTCTTGAGCCTGAATCGGGCACTTTTTCAAACAAGCCCGCGCCCGATGTTAAGCCACTGCCAATATTGGTTTGAAACAGTGCATTACCGGCCGTGGCGCGCACTGCAGCTACCATGGTTTCTTTGTTTTCGGTCAGTGGTAGCACATACATAGCCGAGTTGCTAAAAGTAATCATGCCCATCAAATCGTTTTGACGCGATTGCACAAATTTAGTAATCAAGCGAGCAGCCGCTGCCGATTTAGTTTCACCTACGGCCTCTGTGGGGGTGCCAGAGAAGGGGTCATCCATGCTAGCGCTTCTATCTAACACCAAACCAATTTGTGCGCCTACACCAATGCGCTCTACTTCTTGTTGATTAGTATGTGGCGCGCTGACGCCCAATATAATAAAAAGCAGTGTAAGCACGGCTAATGCTTTTAAAATGATACCAAGTAAATCAGACAGTGGATCGGCAGGCAACATATCTAGCCAGGAATAGTTTTTGCTATGCGCGCGCTGAAACAACAAAGGC
>JANMBK010000212.1:0-4139 GCA_031360365.1 Methylophilaceae bacterium | reverse complement strand
TGCTTTTTGCTTACCGATTACTGTGAAGAGTTGGAAGAGCTATTTGTAATTGGCGAAGAAATTGAAGTGTTTAGAAGCGCCAGTGAGCTGGCTGAAAAAGTAGATTTTTACTTGAACAATCCAGAGAAAAGACTCGCAATTGCTAAGCGTGGGCATGAGCAGTTTCTGAACAAACATTTGTGGATAAAACGGGCTGAAACCTTAAGTGTTGAAATGCAACCAGAGAAAAAAAGCTAGCTCTTATATGATAAATAAGATTATCAATTTTCATTGGGCGCGACGTCTTGCTAAATATCAATGTAAGCTGGCATTTGGACTAACTAAAATTAACAAACAAACAGAGTTTGAGTTAGAACCTAACGTGCGCTTGGGAAATATAGAAGTATTTAGTGGGAACTATGCTATTGGTGCACACACTTATATGCGCAGTGGTGGAGAGTTGTATGGCAATTGTACGATAGGAAGATTTTGCTCGATTGGAACTAATGTCATCATTGGGTTAGAAAAGAATAAACACCCAACGAATTGGCTATCTACGGCTTTATTTTCTACAGCTATTGAAGAGAAGTATTTGACGCGTACGAGTGATAAGCCAACTAGCATTGGTAATGATTGTTGGATAGGTCGTGACTCGATGATTATGAGTGGCGTTACGATTGGTGATGGGGCGATTGTAGGTGCGAGAGCTTTGGTGACGTCAAATGTGCCGCCCTATGCTATTTATGCTGGAATACCTGCTAAGTTGATACGCTATCGATTCAGCTTGGAATTAATTGAAAAAATATTAGCTTCGCAATGGTGGAATTTTTCAATTGATAAGCTAGAAAACCTACCCATCGACCAACCAGAGTTATGTTTAAAACAGCTAAATTTTTTTGATAAATCTACAGCGGCTAACTATTCTAAACTGATAATAACAAGGCAAGGTGTACAAATAAAGTAAGCACTTTAATGTGTATTTTTGCGATAAATGACAATACTATTTTTGGCTTTAAAGCTGTCAAATCTTTTTATTTCGGTATAGTTTTGTAACTCAGATATTATCAGTGCATTTTTATCTAATTTTATATAAGATTGGCTAATCACCAAGTAAGTATAATTCTGTATAGACTTGTTTGATATTGCATCAGATACAACTAACTCGTTATCGGACCAAGTGCCAGCAAAAGGTTCGTTAGTATAAAAGCGCATGCGTGATTCGTTATAAAAAACAGATTCTTGATTTGTATTATGTTGCTTCAGCCAAGTCGCCGCTTCTTGCATATAATTGTAACCTTGACGTTTCGGTAGAATATTTTTTATATAGCCTAGACAAAGCGCCACAATAATTAAACTAGCAATTAGCGCTATTTTTTTATCTTTATTGGCCAGCAATGTTGCAAAGTAAAATGCGCCTAAAATGAGTAAAATCCAGCTAAGCCCAGCGGCGTAGCGGCTAGAGAGTACAAATACTTTGATGATAATGAGCGCCATGCTAACGAGTGCAACAATGACGGCCATTTTTAGTGCTAGATAGGCTTTTGGTTCGATATTATGACCATGATTTTTTAAAGTCAGGCCAGCAAAAACTGAGGCGATTAGCCCTGTGGCAGAGATGGCTTTGGTGATAATCACATAAATAAAAGTTAGCAATAAGCCTGATAAAGCAAACTCATCTAGATAGTTGCCTAGCACTTGAGAGGACATAATGCTGGCCTGTGTAAATAATTTTTTGGTGAATTCTTGATATAAATTTGGTGTGAATACTTCTTGCAAACGACCAAAATTACTGATGCTTACGTTCTCGCTAAGTGCAATGGTGCCTGCAATTGTGGTAAGCGCTATTATCCCTATTGAATAAGCTTCCATTATTTGCTTGATACGGTCTTTACATCTCAAACCTTTTACAAGCAGCAAGCTAAGCGGTAAGCCAATTAAATAGCAAATGGCTTCTATTCGAAACAATGTGGCGATAATAATGCAGGTTTGCCAAAGTAGTGCATCACTAGTTTTATTATGCTGCATATAGCGAATAAAAAACACCAGACTGCTTAAGTAAAACGCCCAAAACCCTTCGTCGCGCATTAACATTTCTAGTACGTCACCTACTAAATATTGGCCGCCAAATAGCAATAGTGTGCCTGCTAGCATAACGCGCGTACCGCCACCTGCCAATTGAATAATAGTTAAAAAGCTGGCGGTGGCAATGCCAAAAAATAGCATATTGAGTAACTGTGCTGATAAATGAATGTCTACGCCAGTGATTTTATGCACTGCTGCAATGCAAGCCCCATAAAGCGGCCAGTTGAACACTTTAATCGCTCCGGCCCAATCACCCAGAGCGATTAAACGTGCTTGTTCAAAATACAAAACTGTGTCTGGGTTAATCCAGCCATGTTGAATATATTGCATCCAGCCTGCCAGCATCATGCTAGCCAGTATGATGCACCAAAATAGTTTTTTTGGTGGAACTTTGTCTATTTTGTTATAAAAATCAGGAATAATAAATTGCATGGTTTAGATTTTAGTGAGCACCATTTGCGGTTTTATATTTTTCAAGCAAGCTAAATGTGCTTCATCTTTTAGTGGGCATTCACGCTTAAAACAAGGGCTACAACTTAAGCCTAGATATTCTATCACTGCGTCTTGCTGCATGGGTGGCGTGTGATAGGGGTCGCTGCTGCCAAATATGGCGATGAGTTTTTTTGCTCCAGTTTCATTACTTAACGCGGCGGCCACATGCATTAAGCCAGAGTCGTTGCTAATCACGGTATCGCAAATCGACATCAAATCTATCGCCTCACCCAGCTTGGTTTTGCCAGCTAAATCCACGCATTTATTTTGTGTAAGCTGATTAATTTGACTGGTCACCGGCACATCTTTGTCAGAACCAAATAATAATACCTGCCAGCCTTTTTTAAGTGCGTGGTTGGCTACCTCTGCATAATATTCTGCAGGCCAACGCTTGGCTGCGCCGTATTCTGCGCCTGGACATAAGCCTAAAATCATACTTTTATTGCTTAGCTTATTTGTTTTACTTAAAACGCCTAGCCTGCAAGCCAATATCCATGCGGCTTCTGTGGCACTGTTTAAATGTGGATTTGGAATGGTTTTTGGAAGTGATGCATCTTTATCTAAGCCTAACGTCACAAAGCGTTCGACTGTTTTTTTGAGTTTGGTTTTATCAAGCGCACGAACATCGTTAATTAATCCATAACGCATTTCCCCTAAAAAGCCGGTGCGCTTTGCTATGCCAGCTGCCCAAGGCAACAATGCTGATTTAAACGAATTAGTGAGAATAATGGCTTGACTATAACCGGCATTTTTTAAACTTTTGCCAAATTGAATGCGCTGCCAAAAAGCCAGTTCGCCATGTTTAAATGGCAGTGCGATTTTACCAGAGACTTCTGGCATACGCTCTAGTAAAGGCAATGTCCATGCGGGTGCGGCAACATCAATAATGCAATCTGATTTAATGGCTTTAAGCGTTTTAAACATGGCTTGTGCCAGCACCATATCGCCCACCCAAGCTGGGCCAAGCACGATAATTTTCTCAGGCATGCTGATGTTAGACATTCATTTTTTTTATGATATTGCTGGTGCTGCGGCCTTCTACTAATTCAATTAGCGCAATTTCACCGCCCCAGCTTTGCACTTCTTTGCCGCCAACCACTTGCTCTGCGCTGTAGTCACTGCCTTTGGCGATGACGTCTGGCTTAATGGCATTAATGAGTTTTAACGGTGTGTCTTCGTCAAACAAAATCACCGCATCTACGCTCTCCAATGCCGCCAACACGCGTGCGCGGTCATTCTCATGCACAACTGGTCTGCTCGGCCCTTTAATTGCGCTGACTGATCTATCGGTATTTAAGCCAAGTATCAATTTATCACCGCGTTTTTTTGCAGCTTCTAAATAGGTCACATGCCCCGCATGCAGCAAATCAAAGCAGCCATTGGTAAATACGATTTTTTGTTTAGCTTGCTTCCAAGCATTCACTTTTGAATCTAATTCAGCTAAATTGCAAATTTTGTGCGCTTGTTCGTTACCTTGTTTGGCGGTTAGCGCTTCTAGTAAATCGGCTCGTGTAATCGGCACGGTGCCCACTTTGCCCACCACCACGCCCGCAGCAATATTGGCGAGTTCTAAACTTTGTAGTGGC
>JANMBK010000209.1:0-17144 GCA_031360365.1 Methylophilaceae bacterium | reverse complement strand
TTCAAGCGCTATTAGAAGAGTCTCATATTAATGAGGTGTTGGATGCACTTGATAAAAATTTAGTCGGTTTAGTGCCGGTTAAACAGCGCATTCGGGAAATAGCCGCTTATTTGTTGATTAACAAAGCAAGGCTGCAACTCGGTATAGAGGCCTCCAAACCAAGCTTGCACATGTGTTTTACTGGCAACCCTGGAACTGGCAAGACCACAGTTGCACTTAAAATGGCTGAGATGTTGCATCGCTTGGGTTACATTAGGCAGAATCATGTCATTAGTGTCACACGCGATGATTTGGTTGGCCAGTATATCGGCCACACCGCCCCTAAAACTAAAGAAGTGATTAAAAAAGCCATGGGCGGCGTACTGTTTATAGATGAGGCATATTACCTTTATAAGCCAGAAAACGAGCGCGACTATTGTCAAGAATCCATCGAAAATATATTACAGACGATGGAAAAATATCGTGATGACTTAGTGGTTATTTTGGCAGGATATCAAGACCGCATGGGCACGTTTTTTAAATCCAACCCTGGCCTGTCATCACGTATTGCGCACCATATTGATTTTCCTGACTATAATGAAACAGAACTATTAGAAATTACTAAATTGATGAGTGATGCGATGCATTACAATTTAGACGAAAATGCTGTAAAAGCTATGCAAGAGTATATTCAAAGGCGTAAACAGCAACCGCATTTTGCTAATGCACGTTCGATACGCAATGCATTGGATAGGGCGCGTTTGCGCCAAGCGAATCGATTGTTTAATGATGCCATTAATCATAAAAAAGAAACCACGGCAGCCGATTTATCGTTGATTACCGAAGCCGATATTCGCGCCTCGCGCGTATTTAAAAATAATAAAACAGGATAATTAAAAAGCACTCAATATGAAAAAAACTCAAACAAGCTTGGCAAGTTTTTTACAGGATGCTCACTCTAGTGAGAGTTTGGCTTCTTTAATGTGCGCTATAGCTGAAGCCTCACAAACTATTTCTGCATTGACTGAAAATGGCGCCATAAAAAATAAAGACGGCGAAGATATTTACGGAAAATTAAATAGTGAAAACGTACAAGGCGAAACGCAGGCTGCTTTAGATGTCATTTGTGATGAGATTTTTACTGCCCGCTTAGCCGCTACTGGCTTGGTTGCTGGCATGGTGTCTGAAGAAGTTGATTTGCCGATTGCGGTTAAAGATAAGACAAACAAGGCCGAGTTTTTAGTATTTTTTGATCCCTTAGATGGCTCATCGAATGTTGATGTGAATGTATCGATAGGCTCGATATTCTCAGTATTTAAAGCGCCGAATAAAACTAGTTTATCTGAGGCGGATTTCTTGGTTGCGGGCAAGCAGCAAGTGGCCGCAGGTTATGCAATCTATGGCCCATGTACCATGCTGGTCATCACAACAGGTTTGGGTACCCACGGCTTTACGCTGCATCGTACTAGTAAAGAATTTTTGTTGACACACCCCAATATACTAGTGCCAGAAGACACTAAAGAGTATGCGATTAACTCAAGCAATCAACGCTTTTGGGAGCCACCCATTAAACGTTATATTACCGAGTGCAAATCAGGTGCGGCTGGGCGACGAGAGAAGGATTATAATATGCGTTGGATAGGCAGCATGGTGGCTGATATTCATCGTATTTTAACCAGAGGGGGTATTTATCTTTACCCTAAAGACAGCAAAGATAGTGCCAAGCCTGGGCGTTTGCGTTTAATGTACGAAGCTAACCCCATGGCCATGTTAGTAGAGCAGGCAGGAGGCGCAGCTTCGACTGGTAGAATACGCATGCTAGATGTGAAGCCAGAACATATACATCAGCGTATTCCCATTATTATCGGCTCTAAACATGAGGTGGAGCATGTGGAGCGCTACCATGCTGCTTTTGATAAAGGCACAGATGAGCCTTTCCCACTGTTTAATGAACGTACTTTTTACAGGTAAATATACTCAAGGATAGTGATGTCTAAGAAATACCCTGTCATTGCAATTACAGGCTCATCTGGCGCTGGCACTACTTCGGTGATGGAAAGTTTTGAATATATTTTTAGACGTGAAAATATTCTTGCTCAAGTCATCGAAGGTGATTCTATGCATCGTTATGAACGCAAGCAAATGGATGAATTGCTGGAAAAACATCACAAAATTCCTGGTAATTACTTTAGTCACTTCAGTCCTGAAGCCAATGAGCTGGCCGCGTTGGAAAACACCTTTAAAACCTTTGGCCAAACAGGTCAATGCAAGGTACGTAAGTATATTCACAGCCAAGCTGAAGGCGCATCTTATAAACAAGCGGCAGGCACACTGACCCCTTGGCGCGATAGTGCTGAAGCTGCTGATTTGTTGTTTTACGAGGGCTTGCATGGTGGTTATGTAGGGGACGAAGCTAATGTGGCCAAGCATGTAGACTTATTGGTAGGTGTAGTACCGATTATTAACCTTGAGTGGATACAAAAAATGCATCGCGATCAAAAGGTGCGCGGTTATTCGCCTGAGGCCGTTGTGGATACGATTTTGCGGCGGATGCCAGATTACGTACATCATATTTGCCCACAATTTTCGCGGTCGCATGTTAATTTTCAGCGCGTGCCTACAGTAGATACTTCTAATCCGTTTATTTCCAAGCATATTCCTAGCGCCGATGAGAGCATGGTGGTGATTCGTTTTGCAGAGCCTAAGGGCATTGATTTCCCTTATTTGCTTTCGATGTTACACGGCTCGATGATGTCGCGACCGAATACGCTAGTGGTGCCGGGTGGTAAAATGGGATTGGCGATGCAACTTATCTTTACGCCGATGATTTTACGTTTGATGCAATTGCGGGATAGGTAGCTAGAGTCAACACCATGGCGTTGGTCATGTATGATTTAGATGGCACGTTAATCGACACCGCCAGTGAGATTGCAACGGCAGTGAATGCAACCTTAACTCAATATGGTCATGATGCGGTCAGTGAGATTCAAGTTAAAAATTGGATAGGGCACGGTACACAATGGTTAATGCAGCAAGCTTGGCCAAATAAGTGCGATATTGAAACAAATGATACTTGGGTGGCTGTGATGGAACATTTTATGCGGCACTATCAACTTGTCGTTGGTACAATCAGTAAACCGTACCCAGAGGTTATGGAGACGCTGATTAGTCTAAAAAAACAGGGTATTAAGCAAGCTGTTGTTACCAATAAAGAAGAGCCTTACACCAGTAAAATATTGGCGCAGCACAAAATGAAAGGCTTTTTTAATTTGGTAATTTCTGGCAACTCGCTCGCATTTAAAAAACCTAACGCTGCTGTGATTGGGCATTGCTTACAAGTAATGAATGAGAGTAAAAAAAACTGCCTATTTGTGGGTGATTCTGAAATAGATATTTCCACCGCAAAAAATGCTGGGATTACATGTTGGGTAGTGCCATATGGATACAACGCTGGTCGCGACATTACTGAAGCAAACCCCGATAAAGTAATTAATAGCATCAGCCAAGTTGCTGGATTTTTTAATCTATAAAAGTTTAAACTAAGGTTTAAAATAGGAAAACTTAACTGTTGATTCAGATAATAAAATTTAATTAAAATCATACTAAAAGGCACACAATGGCACTGGTTTCTTTAAGACAATTGCTCGATCACGCAGCTGAGTACCAATATGGTTTACCAGCATTTAACGTGAATAATATGGAGCAAATTCACGCTATTATGCAAGCCGCTAATGAGGTGGATAGCCCAGTTATTTTGCAAGCTTCCGCTGGGGCTAGAGGTTATGCAGGGGAGCCTTTTTTGCGGCATTTGGTTGAAGCGGCGATTGAGCAGTATCCGCATATTCCTTTGTGCATGCATCAAGATCATGGTGCTTCAGCTGCGGTTTGTCAGACTGCGCTTAGGAGTGGATTTTCTAGCGTGATGATGGATGGTTCATTAGAAGCCGATGCGAAAACGCCTGCTTCGTTCCAGTACAACGTGCAAGTCACGCGGCAAGTGGTTGAGGCTGCGCATGCAGTTGGGGTTTCTGTAGAAGGTGAGCTGGGCGTGCTTGGTTCACTTGAAACTGGCCAGGCAGGAGAAGAAGACGGTGGCGGGGCAAAAGGTATTTTAAGTGAATCGCAATTGCTCACCGACCCTGATGAAGCTGCTGCCTTTGTAAAAGCGACGCAAGTTGATGCGCTAGCGATTGCTATTGGCACCAGCCATGGCGCTTATAAATTTAGCCGCCCACCCACAGGTGACATCCTTTCTGTGGATAGAATTAAAGCCATTCACGAGCGTATTCCCAACACGCATTTAGTCATGCACGGATCATCTAGCGTAGAGCAAGAATGGCTGCAAATGATACGAGAATATGGAGGTCAGATTAAAGAAACCTACGGGGTGCCAGTCTCTGAAATTGTTGAGGGCATTAAAAATGGTGTGCGCAAAATAAATATCGATACCGATATTCGCCTAGCCATGACCGCGACCATCCGTAAAGAAATGGCGCATCACCCAGCAGAATTTGACCCGCGTGCATTCTTAAAGTCGGCCACCATTGCCGCCAGAAGTGTTTGTAAAAGCCGCTTTGAAGCGTTTGGCAGTGCAGGGCAAGCCTCTAAAATCAAAGTAATTTCTTTAGATAACATGGCAGCGCGTTATGCAAAAGGCGAGTTTGCAGCAATTATTAAATAGGTAAACTTATCCAATGACCAATAATAATTCTATGAGCATAATATGAGACGTAAATTAGTCGTAGGCAATTGGAAAATGAATGGACGTATCGCTCAAAATCAGTCCTTATTGCAAAATTTGAAGACTGGCCTGCAAGATTTAAAGCATGCAGACTTTGTGGTGTGTGTGCCTTACCCCTATATTTCGCAAGCACAAGCCTTGCTACAAGGCTCTAATGTGGCTTGGGGCGCTCAGAACTTGTGCGCTAACGAGAATTTAGCGCTTACTGGTGCAGTGTCAGCGTATATGCTGACTGATTATGGCTGCCGCTACGTGATTGTGGGACACTCAGAGCGGCGCATTCAGTTTCACGAAACCGATGATACGGCTGCGACAAGATTTAACGCGGCTGAAAAGGCGGGTTTAATCCCCATTTTTTGCATGGGCGAATCGGCTGAAGAGCGCGAATCAGATTGGACTGAATATGTGGTGGGGCGGCAGTTAGATTCGATTATTCGGCGCTTTGGCCCAGACGTGTTAAGAAAAGCCGTATTGGCTTATGAACCGCTATGGGCAGTGGGTACAGATATAGCTGCCACGCCCGAACAAGCGCAAAAAGTACACGCATTTATTCGCAATCGGGTGGCCAAGTGCGATGTAAACAGAGCTGAAAATGTGCAAATTTTATATGGTGGTAGTTTAAACCCAAGCAATGCAGCAGCGCTGTTTGCCATGCCAGACATTGACGGTGGTTTAGTTGGGCGTAGTTCACTTGATTTGAACAGTTTTGTGGATATTTGCAAAGCCGCTAACCAAGAATGTGTGGCAGCATAAACATTAAAATGAAAACTAATTTATTTACTATTGGAATTCCTCTCGAAACTAAAAGCGAAGAGCAACGCGTGGCTGCTACGCCTGAAACTGTAAAAAAAATGTTGGCTTTAGGCTGTAAAGTAATTGTGCAAAAAAGTGCTGGTGAGCGCGCCAGTATTACCGATGCTGCGTATCAAGCGGCTGGTGCTGAGGTTGTTTCTGCAAAAGAAGTATTTAAAGCCGATTTAATTCTTAAAGTACGTGCCCCAGAGCCTAATGAAATCAAGGCAATGCAGGCAGGCACTACTTTAATTGGCTTGTTAGAGCCTTTTAATCAACCACAATTGCAGGCCGTGGCTAATCAAAGAGTCACAGCGTTTGCGCTTGAAGCACTACCCAGAAATAGCCGCGCACAAAGTATGGATGTATTGTCATCGCAGGCTAATGTGGCAGGCTACAAGGCCGTATTACTGGCTAGCCATTTTTACCAACGCTTTATGCCCATGTTGATGACCTCCGCAGGCACGGTGAAAGCCGCGCGGGTGTTGGTGCTGGGGGCAGGTGTTGCAGGTTTACAAGCGATTGCAACAGCCAGAAGATTAGGCGCTGTAGTCGAGGCTTCAGATGTACGGCCAGCGGTAAAAGAGCAAATTGAGTCACTCGGTGCGAAATTTTTAGACGTGCCGTATGAAACCGAAGAAGAAAAAGAATGCGCCGCAGGCGTGGGCGGCTATGCGCGGCCAATGCCGGCCTCGTGGATGCAACGCCAATCACAATTAGTCGCTCAGCGTGCAGCTGAGGCCGATATAGTCATTTCCTCAGCGCTAATCCCAGGTCGCGAGCCGCCCGTTTTAATTGATGCTGAAACGGTGGCGATGATGAAAGCTGGCTCTGTGATTATCGACATGGCAGCAGGTACCAGCAAAACGGGCGCAGGCAATTGCCCGTTCACTGAGGCGAATAAAGTGGTGGTGAAACACGGCGTGACGATTGTTGGCTATACCAATTTGCCTAGCTTGGTTGCGGCGGATGCTTCGGCTTTTTATGCCCGAAACATACTAGAATTTTTGAGGCTACTGGTTCAAGACGGCAAATTCAATATTCCAGCCGATGATGAATTAGTGACTGCCAGTTTGATGTGTAAAGACGGCCAATTAATTAAAAAATAGTGATAAAAAAGAAATAAGGGAACAGCGATGACCGATTTACTCACGATGCAAAACATCACCATTTTCGTGCTGGCCATTTTTGTAGGCTATCACGTTGTTTGGACGGTGACGCCCGCGCTACATACGCCATTGATGTCGGTTACCAACGCGATTTCTGGCATTGTGATTGTTGGCGCGATGCTGCAAACGATGACAATTGATGCGAATACGTTGAATTTAACTAGTATTCTGGGAGCGATTGCAGTGTTTCTAACTTCAATTAATATTTTTGGTGGCTTTATGGTGACGCGCCGCATGTTGGAAATGTTTAAAAAGAAAGAGCCCAAGGTTACAGAATCAAAAGTTACTGAGGCTAATCACTAATGATTGTAAATCCAAATTTCACAAGTGCAGCTTATTTAATTTCTGCAGTGCTGTTCATTTTCTCCCTAAAAGGACTGGCTTCGCCGACAAGTGCAAGGCTAGGCAATACACTGGGTATGGTCGGCATGGCAATCGCCGTAATCACCACGTTTTTTGTCGGCCACAATCTCATCATGCCGCTTATTATTGGGGCGATTGTTTTAGGCGCAATCGTTGGCACATTAGCGGCAAAACGGGTGCAGATGACTAAAATGCCGGAATTGGTCGCGTTGATGCATTCATTTGTGGGTTTGTCGGCGGTGTTAATCGCCATTGCCGCAGTGTTTAACACGGTTGAAAGCCATACCAGCGTTCAACGCATCGAGTTATTCATCGGTGCGTTTATTGGCGCGATTACGTTTACTGCGTCAGTCATAGCATTCGGTAAACTGTCAGGCAAATTCGGTTCTAAACCCGTCATTTTTAAAGGACAGCACTTATTAAACCTCGTATTAGCATTATTAATGCTGGGTTTTGGTATTTTGTTTTACCTACAAGGTAATCAAAGCGCATTTTTAATCATGTGCGGATTAGCCCTAGTGTTGGGCGTCACGCTCATTGTGCCAATCGGCGGTGCAGATATGCCAGTGGTGGTTTCTATGCTCAACAGCTATTCTGGCTGGGCAGCGGCGGGTATTGGCTTTACGCTGAATAACTCGGTGCTTATCATTGCAGGTGCCTGCGTGGGTTCATCAGGCGCGATTTTGTCGTACATTATGTGTAAGGCCATGAATCGCTCGATTATCGCCGTGATGCTGGGTGGATTTGGCGCAGAAGCGGCTGTGGCCGATGCTGGCGGCGCGCAAAAAGCAGTGAAACCTGGCTCAGCAGATGATGTGGCATTTTTAATGGGCAACGCAGACACAGTGATTATCGTGCCAGGTTACGGCTTAGCTGTTTCGCGCGCGCAACATGCTTTGCAAGAGCTCACCACTAAATTAATATCCAAAGGTGTTAACGTGAAATACGCTATCCACCCAGTAGCAGGGCGCATGCCAGGGCATATGAACGTGCTGCTTGCCGAGGCGGACGTGCCGTATGAACAAGTGGTAGAAATGGAAGACGTGAATAATGAATTCGGCCAAACGGATGTGGTATTTGTAATTGGCGCCAACGATGTGGTGAATCCTGCGGCAAAAAAGCCTGGCAGCGCCATTTACGGCATGCCAATTTTAGAAGCATATAAAGCTAAAACTATTATTGTGAATAAGCGCAGTATGGCTGCAGGGTATGCTGGGCTTGATAATGAATTGTTTTACCTAGACAAAACCATGATGGTGTTTGGTGACGCGAAACACGTTGTGGAAGGCATTGTAAAGGCGATTGATTAACTCACTTAAGTCCAAACACAGTAGGTAGATCTTTAATTGAGTCGATAATCAAATCTGGTTTAACTGCCGATGTGTCTGTATAGCTTTGGCGGTATTTGCCAGTTTTCACCAAAATACCTTTAAGTCCAGCCTGTAGCCCGCCACCGATATCAGCATCAATGTCATCACCGACTATTGCGACTTCCTCAGGTTTAAGCTTTATATCGCCCAGCGCAATCTGAAAGAAGTCGGCAGAAGGTTTGCCGATAATCATCGCTTTAGCGCCACTCGCATATTCCAAGGCAGCGATAAATCCACCAATATCCATCTGCAAGCCATGTTCTGTTTGCCAGAAGCGGTTTTTATGAATGGCGATAAGTTTGGCGCCATTGGCCAGACAATTGAAAGCTTCATTCAATAATCGATAAGACCATGCTTCACCAATATCACCGATGACAATGTAATTAGCGTTAGTATCCGATTGGCGGATTGCTTTAAAATCTTGCTTTACATCCTCCGCCAATAATAAACGACACACGGGTTCGCGCTGATTTTTTAAGTAAATTAAAGTGGCCTGAGGTGCGCTGATAATTTGATTGGCAGGGATTGAAAAACCTAAAGCATTGATTTTTTGTTGTAGCGATGCTAACGACAACGTGCTGGTATTTGTGACAAAACGACACTGCATGCCGCTACTTTGAATCTTCGCTACGGCCTCGATTGCACCTTCGATGACGTGCGATCCAATATACAGCACGCCATCCAAATCAAACAAAATACCTTTGATAGAAATTAAAGTATTCATCTGTGGCTTTACCTCCAAAATTGGATTGGCAAAATCAGGCTGGTAATGAGGTTACGACCATCTTATACGGTAAAAGTTACATGCTCTGCGAGCCAATATCCATGCGGCTTACAGGGCATGCTTTTTATAGGTAAATGCTGTTATATTTCCTCAACCAAGTCAAGCTCTTCCGTTTCTAGCAGTTTTGCGGCTGCATTGTGTTTAGCTACATGTTGCACAAGTCGCAATAAATTACAGCTGTAGCCGTACTCGTTATCATACCAAGCCAGCACTTTTACAAAAGTGGAATCAAGCATAATCCCCGCATCTGCATCAAACACGCTGGCAGCCGGGTCACCTCTAAAATCGGTAGAAACTACGCTTTCATCGGTATAAGCCAGCACACCTTTTAATACGCCTTGCGAAGCGGTTTTCATGGCCGCGCATATCGCCTCATAAGTTGTTTCTTTAATTAATTCAACGGTTAAATCCACCACTGAAACATCGGCCGTAGGCACACGAAAAGCCATCCCTGTGAGCTTTTTATTGAGCGATGGGATGACTTTCCCCACCGCGATCGCCGCACCAGTGCTAGAAGGAATGATGTTCTCAAATACGCCGCGGCCGCCACGCCAATCTTTTTTGCTGGGACTATCAACTGTTTTTTGCGAAGCAGTTGCCGCGTGTATTGTCGTCATTAAGCCACGTTTAACGCCAAAACTATCGTTTAACACTTTAACCAAAGGTGCTAAACCGTTTGTGGTGCAAGACGCCGCAGATACAATCGGTTCACCTTTGTAATCATGGTGATTCACGCCATACACAAACATTGGCGTATCGTCTTTGCCTGGGGCAGATTGCACCACATTTTTTGCGCCTTGCTGAATATGCGCTAAACAGGCTTCTTGGGTGAGAAAAACGCCCGTGCATTCCACCACCACATCTACGCCAGCGGCAGCCCAATCAATTTCTGCCGGATGACTCTTTGAAAAAAGGTGAATTTTTTTGCCATCTACATATAAGCTTTTGCCCTCAAAGTGGGCATCAAACTTAAATCTGCCATGTACTGAGTCAAACTGCAGCATGTAGAGCATATAGTCAGGATCTTCTAAACCATTAATTGCAACTATTTCAATATCTGCGAACTCAGCGTTATCCAGAGCGGCTCTCAGCACCATTCGGCCAATGCGCCCAAATCCATTTATACCCATTTTAACAGCCATTTTTACCTCCTAAGCAACAGGCTTAGTATGGCAATAAGCAAGTTTGATGCTAGATTTATTAAAGCAGCCTCATTAAGCCAAATTTAATGACTAGCATTGATCGCCGATGTCTTGGCCTTTGGTGTCATTCAATGTTTTAAAATAATTTAAATCAATATCTTACAAATATCGTGAAAATGATTTTCAGCCTCATAAAATCAAAATAGGCCAGTAAAGCTACAAATTTTCTACATTAGCCTCTACCCTCAACCCATGAGTAATAAAATAAATATCAAAATTTAGTGAGTTTTTGATCTAAATATTTTACTGGTTATCAATTAACTTATTAGGTTTAGTATTTATAATAATTAACATATATAAAGTAACCTCACTTTTAGGAGACATATGGGTTCATCTGATTTTCTTGTTCAAACTACCATATATCTTTCGTCGGCCATATTTTTAGTACCCTTGTTTAAAAGGCTGGGCCTAGGTTCTGTGCTTGGCTATCTTATTGCAGGGATTTTAATTGGACCTTATGCGTTAAAGCTGATTCCAGACCCTGAGCAAGTATTGCATTTTGCTGAGTTTGGCGTTGTGTTGATGCTATTTTTAGTGGGTCTGGAGTTGGAGTCCCAAAAAGTTTGGGAGTTGCGTAAAACTTTATTTGGCTTAGGCGGGTTGCAAGTGCTGAGTACGATAGGCTTGGTCACTTTTGCTGCACACCTAATGCATTTTACTTGGCCAGTCGCAATCGTCATCGGCATGGGTGTGGCGATGTCATCTACTGCAATTGGCTTAACTGCACTCACAGAAAAAAAGCAGCTCAGCACGCCTGGTGGCCAAGCGTCATTTGCCACCCTTCTTTTTCAAGATTTATCTGTGATTCCGCTGTTTATGATATTGGCGCTCATTGCGCCAAACACCACTGAATCTGGTTTTGATTTATGGGCGGTTGCCAAGGCAATTGGCATTATCGCCGCAATTATCTTTGCCAGCAGAATTTTATTACGCCCCATCATGCGCATAGTTGCGCAAACAGAAATTCGTGAAATTTTTGTCGCCTTTTCATTGCTTTTGGTGATTGGTGTTTCGCTTGCCATGCAGTCAGTTGGCCTATCTATGGCACTTGGCACATTTCTCGCTGGTGTACTTCTGGCAGACTCAGAATACCGCTATGAGCTTAGATTAGATATCGAACCTGTGAAAGGTTTGCTGTTAGGTCTATTTTTTATTGCAGTAGGCATGTCCGTTGATTTGTCGCTTTTGGCAAATTCACCATTGATGATTTTTGGTTTTGCATTGCTAATAGTAGCGACTAAAATGGCTATTTTGATGGGTCTTGGGCGGTTGTTTAAGTATTCATTTAGAGATAATTTGTTGTTTGGGGTTGCACTTTCTCAAATTGGTGAGTTTGCCTTTGTTATTTTCGGCGTAGCGCTCACGCAAAATACGATTCCGCGTGAAACTTACAATATTCTTAATGCGATAGTTGCAGTATCCATGCTGATTACACCAATATTACTCTTACTTTACGACAAGTTTTTAACATTGCAATGTGGAGAACGGCCAAAAGATAATATTGAGGAAAGCAATTCAGTCATCATTGCTGGATTTGGTCGTTTTGGGCAAATTGTGGGCAGGGTGCTACTGGCTAAAGGCATTACGGCCACGCTAATCGATAGTGACCCCAACCAAGTGGATTTAATGCGCAGCTTTGGCTGGCGTTGTTATTATGGCGATGCATCAAGATTAGACTTGTTAGAAGAAGCTGGCATAGGTAGTGCTAAGCTGCTTGTTATTTCAGTGAATGATCCCGTTGCAGCACTAAATATTGGCAAGTTAGTGAAAGCGCGCTGGCCAAATCTTGCTGTTGTTACTAGAGCGCGTAGCAGAACCGATGCTTTTGATTTACGCGATATTGACTTAGATCCCATACGAGAAACTTTTTATTCTTCACTCGTAGCCGCTAAGCAAGCGTTATTGGCAATCGGTGAGTCGCCAAGTGCGGCAGCAAAAATCATCAAACATTTTGAGCGTCATGACCTAGAGCAACTTGAAGCAACTAGAGCTATCCGGCACGACATGAATGCAGTGCGCAGTATGGCTGAAAAAGGGCGCCAAGACCTTAAAGATTTGCTTTTATTAGAGCAGGCTGAAATTGATGGTAAGGAATATGAAAAGCTAAACTGAAATCTTAACCAGCAAGAACAGTGCTTTGCATAAGTTTAAACTTCAAGTTTTATGCAGCGCAGTATCACTTAATAGATTCACCAAATAATTAAACACTAATCTGACGCGCTCCGCCGCTGGGCCCCGTTGCGGTCGGTAGACATAAACACCCCAAGGTGCTGGTGACTGTTCTGGCAAGACAGATACCAACTGACCACTAACAATATACTTTTCGCACAAAAGTCACCTAGTTGTCCATAACCAATACCTGCATGTACAGCGACTAGTTGGACTTCACCCTTTTTAATGGCTCGACTTAATACATACTTAGGCAAGTTGGCCTGTACAGTCTGGAACACATGGCATGTATTACAAAAGTTAGGTGCTTGTGAGAGTGTAGATTGTTCGGGTATACGCCCATCTTACTAATGATCACTTAACGTAATATGTGGACCGTTTTTAAGATACAAGCAGGCAGGGCATGAAGGTTACGAATTCGCTATGTGCTGTTAAATGACAAAGGACTAGCTTGAGCTAACCGTTTGATATTTACCAAAATTATTGGTGCGCCCAAAGAGATTCGAACTCCTGACCCCTTGGTTCGTAGCCAAGTACTCTATCCAGCTGAGCTATGGGCGCATGCACAGTATTATACGCGATACTGCATATTTCTAAAAGCCAAAACTTGGCGGAGAACGAGGGATTCGAACCCTCGATACAGGGTTAAGCCCGTATGCTTCCTTAGCAGGGAAGTGCCTTCGACCACTCGGCCAGCTCTCCGTTTATTCAAATTACGCTTTGTTACAAGGGCGCGATGTTACTTGAATCGCTCCTAAAAATCAATTAAAACTCGGCTATGCTTCTTCTAATTCAAATGCTTTGTGCAATACTCTTACAGCTAGTTCCATATATTTTTCTTCTACCACCACCGCAATTTTAATTTCACTGGTGGATATCATCTGTATGTTGATGCCTTCTTCTGCCAGCGTGCGAAACATTTGGCTGGCAATGCCGACGTGAGAGCGCATACCTACGCCCACTACAGCCACTTTTGCAATTTTGTCATCGCCAATAATTTCGCGCGCTTTAATAAAGTTTTGTACTTTATCGCGTAAAATTGCTAAGGCTTTGTTCATCTCGTTTTTATGCACTGTGAAGGTAAAATCAGTCGCGCCATCGGCCCCCGTGTTTTGAATAATCATGTCCACGTCGATATTGGCTTCGGCAATTGGGCCTAAAATTTGGTAGGCAATGCCTGGCGTATCGGGCACGCCTAGCACAGTAATTTTGGCTTCATCGCGGTTAAACGCAATGCCTGAAATAATCGGTTCTTCCATGTTGTTGTCCTTACTTGCTTCTTCAAATGTAATAAGAGTGCCGTCGCCTTCATCTTCAAAGCTAGAAAGCACGCGCAACTTAACTTTATATTTCCCCGCAAACTCAACTGAGCGTATTTGTAATACTTTGCTGCCTTGGCTGGCTAGTTCCAGCATTTCTTCAAAGGTAATCGATTTTAAGCGTCGCGCCTCAGGCACCACGCGCGGGTCAGTCGTGTAAACGCCGTCAACATCGGTATAGATTTGGCATTCTTCAGCCTTTAATGCGGCCGCTAACGCCACGCCAGTGGTATCAGAGCCGCCACGGCCAAGCGTAGTAATGTTGCCAAACTCATCAGCACCTTGAAAGCCTGCCACTACAACTACATAGCCATCATTTAAATCTTGCTTAATGTTGTGGTCGTCAATATCTAAAATACGCGCTTTAGTATGTGCAGTATCGGTAAGAATTTTAACTTGCGCGCCCGTGTAGCTTTTGGCTTTAATGCCTAGCTCCATCAGCGCCAGTGCGGTTAAACCTATGGTTACTAGCTCGCCTGTGGAAATCATCACATCCAGCTCGCGTGGGTTTGGGTCAGGCATAATTTCTTTAGCCAAAGCGATTAAGCGATTGGTTTCGCCTGACATGGCGGAAACCACCACCACAATTTGGTGCCCCATGGCTTTATAGCGTGCAATACGCCTCGCGACATTGCGTATCCTATCTGGACTTGCTACTGAGGTCCCGCCATATTTTTGTACTATTAATGCCATTTTTAACTCTTAAATTTAATTAAAGTTTTCAGGGTTTAAATTTTGCTAGGTTTATATTTTACTAGTTACCCAGTCTTTTACACTTGCTAATGCCTTTGGTAGCTGGCTGGCATCAGTGCCGCCCGCCATTGCCATATCTGGCTTGCCGCCACCTTTGCCGCCTACCTGGCTGGCCACATGGTTAACCAAATCACCCGCTTTTATTTTAGTAATTAAATCAGCAGTCACACCTGCGGCCAAACTCACTTTGCCGTCATTCACGCTGGCAAGCACAATCGCTGCGGTTCTAAGCTTATCTTTTAATTTATCCATGGTTTCACGTAGCGTATTCGCATCCGCGCCTTCTAGCTTGGCCGCCAGCACTTTTACGCCGTTAATATCAATGGCTTGTGCAGTTAAATCATCACCCTGTGATGAAGCCATTTTAGATTTTAAACGCGCGAGTTCTTTTTCTAGCGATTTTGCATGATCAGACAATTGCGTAACTTTGTTTAAGATTTCTGCAGGAGGCGCTTTAAAATCAGCGGCTAGTTGATTAATCAGCGTTTGCTGTGCGTTAATCAGTTTTAGTGCGCCATTACCTGTAGTGGCTTCTACGCGGCGTACGCCAGCAGCCACGCCACTTTCAGCATAGATTTTAAACAGCCCAATATCGCCTGTTCTATGCACATGTGTGCCGCCGCATAATTCGCGGCTACTGCCAATATCTAATACACGTACTTCATCACCATATTTTTCGCCAAACAACATCAAGGCACCCGTTTTTTGCGCAGATTCAATATCCATTAAACGCGCTTGCGTGGAGGCGTTGGCGAGAATTTCTGCATTCACAATCGCTTCCACTTTGGCAATCTCATTATCAGTCATTGGCGCATTGTGCACAAAGTCAAAACGGGTTTTATCGCTATCCACCAAGCTGCCTTTTTGTTGCACATGCTCGCCCAATACTTCGCGCAATGCTTTGTGCATCAAGTGCGTGGCAGAGTGGTTACGCATGGATGCCGCGCGTGAAGCCATATCTACATTGGCTTTCACGGCATCGCCAACGTTCAATGTGCCTGTTTTTAACACGCCATGATGCCCAAAAACCGCCGCTTGGATTTTTTGCGTGTCTTCTACTGCGAATATTCCATTGTCACTTTTTAGCACGCCGTTATCACCAATTTGACCACCCGATTCGGCATAAAAAGGTGTGCTGGAGAGTACAACGATGCCCTGCGATCCTTCATCCATGCGGCTTACAGACGTGCCATTTTGATATAGTGCTAAAATAGAGGCTTGTGTTTCTAATGTTTCGTAACCTTTAAAGTCGGTGCTTGCGCCGCTATATTCCACATTGGCCGCGCCTTTAAACTTACCCGCAGCACGCGCTTGTTCTTTTTGACGTGACATCGCAGTTTCAAAGGCGACGATATCGACTTTTACACCACGTTCGCGGCAAATATCGGCGGTTAAATCGAGTGGAAAGCCGAAGGTGTCGTGTAGTTTAAAAGCAGTTTCGCCAGAGAGCATGAGCTGGTTGTCCGTAAAAACCTTCCCTTTGACCTTGTTTCCCAAAACATCTTCTAGCCGAGTTTGATAGGTAGCAATCTCTGCATGTTGATTTTGTGGCAAAACTACAAAAAACCAAACCATGTGCTTTTCTGAGTTCTGATTCTGTTGACTTGCAAAAACTTTTACGCTGTTAAGCCAGCGGTCATCATTCACTCGTGGGGCAATGTAATGGCACTTTTGGAATGAACCATCATTTAGTCGTATTGAAAATACTGAATGACTAATCTGATCGTTACTTGAATCAACAGGTTTTTCAAATATGGATTGACCTTGAAGCTCCATTTGAGCCCAAGCGACTAAGCGCTGCTCTGGACGAAGTTCAGTTTCCAAAATCGACATGCCATTTTCAATGGTTTCAAAGAAGCGGTCTTCTTCTTGTTTTAGTGTATTGGTAATGCGAGCTTGCTCAGTTTTAAGCTCTGAGTACGCGTTACCCATTTCACCCACTAAATCGGCCACCATGTTGTGAAAGAAGGCTTTGCGCGCACCGAGTTTGTAACCATGGCGGATGGCGCGGCGAATAATGCGGCGTAGTACGTAACCACGCCCTTCGTTGCCTGGAATCACACCATCGGCGATTAAGAATGAACAAGCGCGTATATGATCGGCTAAAACTTTTAAACTTGGACTATTTAAATCAGTGGTTTTAGTCTCGCGCGCGGCGGCGGAGATTAAAGTGGTAAAAATATCAATCTCGTAATTAGCATGTACGTGCTGCAGCACCGCAGATAGGCGCTCTAACCCCATGCCCGTATCCACGCTGGGTTTCGGAAGTTTATGCATCACACCCGCTTCGTCGCGGTTAAACTGCATGAATACATTGTTCCAGATTTCGATGAAACGGTCGCCATCTTCGTCAGGGCTGCCCGGAGGGCCGCCTGGAATATGGCTTCCATGGTCATAAAAAATCTCCGTACATGGGCCGCAAGGGCCAGTGTCACCCATCATCCAAAAGTTATCCGATGCATAACGTGCGCCTTTGTTGTCGCCGATGCGGACAATGCGCTCA
>JANMBK010000201.1:0-2861 GCA_031360365.1 Methylophilaceae bacterium | reverse complement strand
CAAACCTTCTGATTCTAAATGATATTTTCCATCTTTGTAAAACTCGGTACTGGCGCAATCTAGGCCCAAATACACGTCGCGCCCTGGCTCGTAGCCTGCCAGTGAAATGGCTTCTAAAATCAGTCTAATCGCATCTTCGTTCGAGGCTAAATTAGGTGCAAAGCCGCCTTCATCGCCCACTGTGGTGGCTAAGCCTTTTTTATGCAGCGTTTTTTTCAGTGCATGGAACACTTCCGCACCACAGCGCAAAGCCTCGCGAAAGCTAGGCATGCCTGCTGGAATAATCATAAATTCTTGCATATCCACGCTATTATCAGCATGTGCACCACCGTTGATGATATTCATCATAGGCGTGGGCAATTGCATGCTGCCAGAGCCGCCTAAATAGCGGTATAGCGGCAAGCCGCTCTCCTCGGCCGCAGCGCGCGCGCAGGCCATAGAAACCGCTAAAATCGAATTCGCTCCTAAGCGGTCTTTATTTTCAGTGCCATCTAGCTCAATTAAGGTTTTATCAATAAAGCTTTGTTCTTCAGCGTCTAGCCCAATAATCGCTTCGGTAATCTCAGTATTGATATTCTCCACCGCTTGCAACACGCCTTTGCCTAAATAGCGTTGCATATCGCCATCACGCAATTCCATGGCCTCTTTGGCGCCTGTAGACGCGCCTGAAGGCACAGCTGCGCGGCCAATCACACCGCTTTCAAGCAGCACATCACACTCTACTGTTGGGTTGCCACGAGAGTCTAAAATTTCACGACTAATAATATCTACAATTGCGCTCATAATTTAAATCCTTAAATTAATATCATTATTTTATAGTATTGATTCTATAGCGTTGATTCAATAAACCCAGCTTTTTTAACCAACTTATCCATATCCACCAGCAAATGCAGCAAGTCTTCCATTTTGTGCAGCGGCCATGCATTTGGGCCATCCGATAATGCTTTGCTGGGGTCGGGATGCGTTTCCATAAACACCCCTGCAATGCCGCTTGCCACAGCCGCCCGTGCCAACACTGGCACAAACTCACGTTGGCCGCCGCTTTTATCACCTTGGCCGCCTGGCTGCTGTACAGAGTGCGTTGCGTCAAACACCACAGGGCAATTAGTCTCGCGCATAATTGCAAGGCCACGCATATCTGAAATCAGCGTATTGTAGCCAAAACTGGCACCACGCTCGCACACCATAATGGTATCAGCATTGCCATTAGCTTCTTTAGCTTTATTCACCACTTGCAACATATCGTGCGGTGCTAAAAACTGACCTTTTTTAATATTCACTGGCTTGCCGCAAGTGGCCACAGCAATAATAAAATCAGTTTGCCTGCACAAAAATGCTGGTGTTTGCAGCACATCCACCACCGCTGCCACGTGCGGCACTTGCTCAGTCGTATGCACATCGGTTAATACTGGCACACCAATTTGGCTACGCACTTCATCTAAAATACGTAAACCTTCTTCTAACCCAAAGCCGCGGAAAGTCTTGGTAGAGCTGCGATTGGCTTTGTCGTAGCTTGATTTGTAAATAAACGGAATACCGACTTTTGCGGCAATTTCTTTTAACTTGCCTGCGGTTTCAATGGCAAATTCACGCGATTCAATCACGCAAGGCCCAGTAATTAAAAATAGTGGTTTATCTAATCCAACTTCAAAGTTACATAATTTCATTCATTTACCTTTTATTATGCTTTTTTGTTATCTATCGTTTTATTATCGATAGCCGCTTGCACGTAAGCTTTAAACAGCGGGTGCCCAGCGCGCGGGTTTGATGTGAATTCTGGGTGAAATTGTACGCCAACAAACCATGGGTGAACCGTACTTGGCAGCTCTATCATCTCGCATAAATCTTCAGTTGGCGTGCGTGCCGAAACCACTAAACCTGCTTTTTTAAGTTGTTCAACGTAATGATTATTCACTTCGTAACGATGTCTATGGCGCTCGTTCACTTGCGCGCCGTAAATACTGGCAGCCAATGTGCCTTCTACAATCGGGCAAACTTGCGCGCCCAAACGCATAGTGCCGCCGAGGTCAGAATTCTCATCGCGCACTTCCACTTTACCAGTCGCATCTTTCCACTCGGTAATCAGACCGATTAATTTATGTTCCGCATCAACATTGAACTCCGTGCTGTTGGCATCTTTCAAACCCGCCACGTTACGCGCAAACTCAATCACCGCCAATTGCATACCTAAGCAAATGCCTAAGTAAGGAATTTTATTTGTCCGTGCAAATTCAATGGCGGCAATTTTGCCTTCTGTGCCGCGTACACCAAATCCGCCAGGAATCAAAATCGCATCCATATTTTTGAGCGAATCCGTTCCCGATTTTTCGATTTCTTCACTGTCAATATAGTGAATTTTTACTTTCGATTCAGTGTGAATGCCCGCGTGGATTAAGGCTTCAGTGAGTGATTTATAGCTTTCGGTTAAATCGACATATTTACCGACAAACGCAATATTGACAAAATGTTTTGGGTTTTCTAAGCGTGTAACAATATTTTTCCATGCTGTTAAATCGGCCGCCTTGGCCAAAATGTTGAGCTTATGACAGACAATTTCGTCCATCATTTGGTCGTGCAATAAGCCTGGAATTTTGTAAATCGAATCCGAATCAATGGCACTAATCACCGCCTCAAAAGCCACATTGGTAAATAGTGCAATTTTGCGGCGTTCTTCTTCTGGAATATCACGTTCGGCGCGACACAATAAAATATCGGGCTGAATACCAATTTGACGCAGCTCTTTCACGCTATGCTGCGTTGGCTTAGTTTTCAGCTCGCCGGCAGTTGGAATCCACGGCAGCAACGTTAAATGCACATAGCAAGCGTTGGTGCGGCCGCTTTCAAAACCCATTTGGCGAATG
>JANMBK010000143.1:0-2663 GCA_031360365.1 Methylophilaceae bacterium | reverse complement strand
GAACTCACCAGGCGAAATCACTTGTGAAACATGGTGGTAGCCCGCTTGTGCGCATTGATGGCGTAGCGCCTCTAAATTGAGTTTTTGACCTTTTTTGAGCATAAAGCTATGCCCTGCCAAATAAACCACGGCAGGCAGGCGTATCAGCGCAGTAGCGATTGGTACGATGACCACATCACACAAGTTTTGGCTAATTTGGTAAAGCGTGGCAAGGCGTTCTGAAATTAAATCTGGATGCGGTGAAAATACGTCGTAAGGCAGCGTTTCCCAATCGGGCAGCAAATTCACCACCAACTCTGGCGCAAAATAGGGTATTTCTTCTAGTAAACGCTGTGCTTCAAACGCGTTAGCAGTAATAATCACCAGCGGTGTTTTTTGCTTACTTGCTGTTGTGCCAGTTGTTGAGATAAGTGTTGTATTAAGGCGACATGCAAGTGATGCTAGAGATAAACTATCTAAGCCATTGGCAACATAAGAAAAACGACTTTTTTGGCCGACCTTGGGCGCGGATAACTGCATAAATGTGCTTGAAAATGACTTGGTTTAACGATGGATTCTGCCTATTATAACTCTTAGCTGCGCTTTCAATTATAAGCTTGTATCAATTTAGCAGTTTCAATAAATATAATAATAAAAGTTTTGGGGATTCATTTTGACTAATGATAAACAAGCCGTGGCGATACATGCTGCCAAATACGTTAAGAACGGCATGCTGGTAGGCTTAGGCACTGGCTCTACTGCCAATTACTTTATTGAAGAACTGGCACGACGCCAGCGCGACGAAAATCTCAACGTTACAACCATCGCCAGCTCAAATATGAGCATGATAAAAGCGCAAAGTTTGGGCTTAAACGTGATTTCACTAACGCAGGTTGCCGAGATAGATTTGTATGTAGATGGCGCTGATGAAATCACGCCAGATATGACACTGTTAAAAGGCCGCGGTTACGATTTAGTGTTAGAAAAACTACTAGCAAAAGCGGCCAAACAATTTTTAGTAGTGGCAGATAAAAGCAAATTAGTAACGCGTATCGGCACTAATTATGCAATCCCTATTGAAGTGTTGCCTATGGCGTGGAAGGCCGTTAAACGCAGCCTAGAAGCGGCTGGTGGCGTAGGTGACTTGCGTCAAAACGTTGCTAAAGATGGCTTAACAGTGACCTCGCACGGCAGCTTGGTATTAGATATGGCTTTCGATAAGTCCGTTTCTGAACAAGCACTTAATGCGCTTATCAACAACACACCGGGCGTGGTTGAACATGGTATTTTTTGCGGCCTAACCAGCGTAGTACTGATTGCAGATAACGGCAATATTGAAGAGCGTTGGCGCTAAGTAAAGGCTTATTGTTTGTTTAAGCTAAATACTTCTATATTTCACACCCTTTTAGTGGCTTTTTCATTGCTGCCTATTTCATTGCTATTAGCTGGTTGCGATAAGCCCAGCAAAGTGCCAATTCCTGAATCACCCGCACCAACAGTTAAAAAAGAAAAAATCATCACCTTTGTCACCATTAATAGCCCCAACACTTATTTTGTAGATGGCAATAATGAGTTTGCTGGACTGGAATATGACTTGGCCAAGTTGTTTGTGCAAGAGTTGGATGATGGCACACAATTAAAATTCATTGTCGAAAACCACATTGACCAAGTGCTGCCTAATCTTATCAATGGTAAGGCTGACATTGCAGCCGCAGACATCACCGTGACCGAAGCGCGCAAAACGCATATTAACTTTAGTAATGCTTACCAAGATGTGCAGCAACAGGTGGTGTACAACAAGGCCTACACAAAAAATGCACCAAAAAATCTAAAGGGCTTAATCGGAAAAAACATCTCGGTGCCAGCAGGCACGAGTTTTGCAGAGCGCTTGAAAAAATTGCATCAACTAGAATCCGACTTATTTTGGGAAGAGCGGCGCGATGTTGATTCGGAAAAATTAATTGGTGAAGTGGCTAATGGCGAACTGGATTACACCATTGCAGATAGTCATTTAGTGGCTATTTTTTTGAATTATTACCCGAATTTAGGCGTAGCCTTCTCCATTGGCGAGCCCGAAAAAATTGCCTGGGGCATTTCTAAACAAGCCGACCCAATGTTGCAAGAAAAAGCCAATGCGTTTTTTGCTAAAATTAAAAATAATGGCACGCTACGCAATTTAATCGACCGCTATCATGGCAATGCAAAACGGCTTAACCCATTGGATATTAAAACATTTTTAATACGTAGCAATACACTGCTGCCAAAATACAAACATCTGTTTAAACAAGCGCAAGAAATTACCGGCATCGATTGGCGGCTACTGGCGGCGATTAGTTACCGAGAATCGCATTGGGACACATTTAATACCTCGCCCACCAATGTACGCGGCTTAATGATGCTTACTGAAGCCACGGCCGACCAAATGGGCGTCACCGATAGACTAGACCCGAAGCAGAGCATCCCTGCTGGCGCAAAATATATCAGCCTGCTGATTGATACAATCCCTGACCGTGTGCCAGAGCCAGACCGCACCTATATGGCTTTAGCTTCTTACAATATTGGCTATGCGCATGTCGAAGATGCGCGTGTGCTGGCGCAACGTTTAAAGCTAAACCCTGACAGTTGGGCCGACATTAAAAAAACTTTGGTGATGTTGAATAACCCAGACTATTACGTGAACGCCA
>JANMBK010000125.1:0-12450 GCA_031360365.1 Methylophilaceae bacterium | reverse complement strand
CAAAAAGCTGAAATTGTGCGTAATACCCAGCAGTTTATTCAAGGCTTTACTGCCAACAATGTATTACTGACAGGTGCGCGTGGTACAGGAAAGTCTAGCTTGGTAAAAGCGCTATTACCTCAACTTTCTGCGCAAGGGTTACGTTTAATAGAGGTGGAAAAGCACGATTTGATTTATTTGAATCAAATTGTGACCTTAATTAAAAATCGACCAGAAAAGTTTATTATATTTTGCGATGATTTAAGCTTTGAGGCGGATGATGCGGGGTATAAGGCGCTTAAGGTGGTGTTAGACGGTACGTTAGCAAGTATGTCAGACAATGTGTTGGTGTATGCGACGTCGAATCGCAAAAACCTGATGCCCGAAATGATGGCAGATAATCTGGCATTTAAACATGCAAATGGCGAAATTAGACCCAATGAAACACTGGACGAAAAAGTGGCACTTGCGGAGCGATTTGGCTTATGGCTATCGTTTTACGCGTTCGATCAAGCTGAGTATTTAGCGATTGCAGAAAATTGGCTAAGTACTTTTGATATCTTTTGGGATGAATCTGCTATGCAAGCTGCGCTTAGTTTTAGTCACACACGCGGTATGCGCAGCGGGCGTGTGGCTTACCAATTTGCGCGCGACTATGCAGGCAAGCTGCAGTCAAAAGCTTAATTTAAGATGACCAAAATCACTCACGTCGCAGTGGCTATTTTGCAACGAAAAAATGAATCTGAGCAAAGCCAATTTTTATTGGCAAGTCGTCCACAAGGTAAGGGCTGGGCGGGTTGGTGGGAGTTTCCAGGTGGAAAAATTGAGGATGGCGAAAGCCCAGAGCATGCGCTAACGCGCGAACTGGCAGAAGAGTTGGGCATTAAGCCCACCATCACTCAGCAATGGCTGACGCGCCAATACGATTATCCTGCGCTATCTCAAGACGGGCATGATGCGCCAGCCAAAACAGTATTGTTGCATTTTTATTTTGTGAGTGCGTGGCAGGGCGAGATTTCGCCGCGTGAAGGCCAACATTTAAGCTGGCAATCAGCAAATAATATAACCGTTGAGCCGATTTTGCCTGCTAATGCGCCGATTATGAAAGCACTAGCGTTGCCACCCGTGTACGCCATCAGCAACATTGCAGAAATGGGCGAAAATGCGTATTTAGATGCTCTGCAAGCCGCATTAAATAAGGGCCTCAGGCTAGTACAAATACGCGAAAAACATCTTACAAAAGATGAATTTGTTAGAATTGCAGCGCACATTATTGTGCTGGCAAAACCTTATAACGCCACTGTGCTGATTAGTCAGGATATTGCACTGGCGCGCGATTTGGGCGCACAAGGTGTGCACTTACCGAGTCAAAATTTATTACTGCTAAAAACCAAACCAGCAGGGCTAATAGTGGCGGCGTCATGCCACAATGAGGTGGAATTAGCGCATGCAGAAATGTTAGGCTTGGACTTAGCCGTGCTGTCGCCAGTTAAATCAACGCAAAGTCACCCTGAAGTGGATGCATTGGGCTGGCAAAAATTTAATGAGCTAGCGCAAAAAACCACGCTGCCTGTATATGCGCTGGGCGGCATGACACTGACCGATTTACCGATTGCTTTAAGCTATGGCGCGCGTGGTATTGCCTATCAGCGCGGCAATTCAGTAGATGTTGCCGATTAAATCAGCTATTTAGTTATTCGGCTGCTTTAATCGGCAATGTCACTTTTTGCTGCGTGGTGTTGCCAGCAGCATCTTTAAAGCTAAGCGTAAAATTCACATTTTCGCCTGCGGTCAGTGGTTTTTTTAAATCAAACAACATGAGGTGAAAGCCGCCAGGTGCCAGCTTTTCCGCCTTGCCCGCTTTAAGCGGTAATTCCTCAAGCATGCGCATTTTCATCACCCCGTTTTCCATCGTCATACTATGAATTTCAACCGACCCTGCAATATCTGCTTCGGCCTTAATCATGGTGCTATCTTGCGCGCTCAATAATGTCATGTAAGCCGCGCCAACGCTTTGCCCTGGCACATTAGCGCGTACCCAGTTGTCCATAATTGCCACGCCGTGGTTTTGCTCGCAAGCCGCCAAAAAAAAGGTCAGTGAAAGTAGAGTGAAAATACATTTAGTCAAGGTCATCATCAATTCCTAGGAGATCATTATTGCGTGGCTTATTGTCGGGGATTCTATAGTTTTCGTTTGCCCAATCGCCCAAGTCAATCATTTTACAGCGCTGGCTGCAAAATGGCCGAAATGGATTATTGGTGTCGTAAGTGGCTAGTTTTTTGCAAGTTGGGCAAGCTACTTGCTTGGCGTTAAGATTGTTTTGAGGCGTGGAAATCATTCCGCAAGTTTACAACTTTATTGCGATAGATTACAGTCAAAGATTACATGATTTATAAATTACAAAGCGTCATACTAAAGTCTAAATCGTGATCGCACTGCTTGGGTTTTTGCACAAAATCCAGCGCAGAAAATCGCACGTTAATGGCATATTTATTGGCGCTTACTTCAGGAAAGCACGGGCAACTATCGGGTACATTAATAATGAGCATTTGCGCTGGTTTGGTACCACCTAGCATTTGCTGATAAAAGCCTTTTTGTGCGGTAAATTTTCTCGGCGTATCGCTGCCGCGCAAAATACGCAATATGGTTTTAATCGCTTCATGCATGGGCATAAAGCGTGCTAACCAGCCATCAAAATCGCTCTTACGGCGATTGGAGTCTAAGCCCAGCCAGTGGTGGTAGGACGGCAAATCGAACTGACATACACCACCCAAAATGCCTGAGCGCTGTTTAATGCCCATCAGCCATTCATTCTCGCGTAAATGCTGGCCAAATTTAGAGCCATCGGCACGTAATGCTGTGGAACAAGCGCCCACCTCGCGCAGTATTTTATCTAAGGCCTTTTCGGCAATAATCGGGTTGCCACGTAGGTTTTGCATAGCCAGACGTTGCCGATCTAGCTCGCCAACCAAATCCATTTTAAGGTCGGCGCGATCCACAATATCCAACATCTGAAGCAAAGAAATCAAAGCGGTGTGGTGATGGTGCTGCTCGCCGCCCTCAACATTCAGCAGAATCTTTGAGAACAGGTCTTCTAGTCGCAAAAAAGTGCGAATACGCTCGTTAAATGGAAATTCGTAGCTAGACATGACGAAATAAGGTCTGCCAACTTATAATAATAAATTGAGGTGAATTATCAGGTAGTTTTGCTAACTATGCAAGTATTAAGGTATTTTTGGTGGATAAGCAGTATTTTTTCGCGTAATTTTTCAACATTTTCGTTATTTTCAATCACGTCATGCGCCAGTAATAATTGTTTTTTGCGCGATGTTTGTGTGTTGATAATTTTTTTAATTTCAGACTCTGATAACTGGCTGCGCTTTCTAACCCGTTCAATGCGCGTTTTTTCATTGCAATCAATCAACAAAATGCGATTAACATGCGGCGCATAACGAGGGCTTTCAAACAGCAGGGGAATCGCTAATATCTGATAGGGCGCATGTTGATTATGCGCAAGCTGGCTTAATGCCTCATCATAAATTGCCGGGTGCAAAATCGCATTGAGTTTATCGCGTGCCACTTGATCATTAAACACCAAATCGCGCATGGCAGGACGGTTTAAGGCGCCTTCAGCGGTGATATATTCTTTGCCAAAATTAGCTTGAATATCTTGAATGATTGGTTGCTGCGCAGCTGTCAGTTGACGCGAAATCTCGTCTACATCGGTTACTGGCACGCCAAGCTCTGCAAATACTTTAGCGGCTTCTGATTTACCGCTGCCAATGCCGCCAGTAAGTGCGATGACAAACATTTAGGTTGCCAAATAAAAACTGGCTAATTGCTGCCCAAAAAATAATGCTGCAATGCCACCCAGCGCTAAAAATGGCCCGAAAGGTATCGCCGTGCCACCGCTTTTACCACGAAATGCAATCATGCCAATGCCAATTACCGCACCCACAACTGAGCTGAGCAAAATGACCGCTGGTAGTAATTGCCAACCAAACCAAGCGCCGATTGCGCCGAGTAATTTGAAATCACCATAGCCCATGCCTTCTTTGCCAGTAACTATTTTAAAGAGCCAATACACTGACCATAAAATCAAGTATCCAAAAACCGCACCCAGTACTGCAGATTTCAGATCCGTGAAGCCAGTGTTTAGGTTAAACAGAAGCCCCAGCCACAGCAAAGGCAAGGTAATGTCGTCTGGCAGTAGTTGCGTGTCAAAATCGATAAAGGTCAACGCGACTAATGCAAATATAAGCGCAAACCCAAAAAGTACAGTATGTGTGTAACCAAATTTGTAAGCTACAGCCCCAATCAGCGCGCCAGTTAGTGCCTCTATAAGCGGGTAGCGCAGGCTAATTTTGGCTTTGCAACCTTTGCATTTGCCGCCCAATATTAAGTAGCTAATAATCGGAATATTTTCTAGGGTTGATATTTGATGGCCGCAGTTTGGGCAAGCCGAGCGTGGTGTGACGATGTTGTATTTGGTTGGCAGTGGTGTTGCAGGTTGAACGCCATAAGCCTCAGCCACATAGGCGCTTTCAGTGTTTTCCATCATTCTGGGTAGTCGATGAATTACCACATTTAAGAAGCTACCCACCATTAACCCGATAATCGTAGAAAAAACCACAAAAAAAGTCGGTTCCGATTTTAATAAATCAGACAACGGCATTAAAAAATCAAACATACTCACTCCAAACACGCAAAACCAACTGCGCATAAAATTAATGTAAACTATTATTATCATGGCATCGTTAATATAAGCATGCAAGCTTATAAAAGCTAACTTGAAAATAAGCGTATAAACGCCATATTAATATTGTGATATATATATTTAAGGACTTACATGTCTGAATTAGACAAAACGCTCTTGAATACTCTTGAGCAAATAGAGATGAATAATGTTAACCATCCTGCCTGGGATGCGCCGATTATTTGCCGTGTAGAAGTGGATTTACCAGGCTGGCTGGCGCAACTCACAGGTGAAAACAAGTGGGAAGTGTACGGTGAAGACGAGGATGAAACTTGCATCAGTTTCGCGATGAGAGAAAAAGCGGCGAAAATAACACCCAAGCTAGCATCAAAACTGGTTCCAAATTTGGTGCCAAAATTGGCCGAAGTCACGCTTTATCACAATGGTTACGCGGTAGTGGACGTCGAAGGCAAAGCTTTGTTTGATGGCAGCCTAACTAGCGGCACCAGTGACTGCGCACATTTAAGCTACTTTCATGCTGAAAGTGGTGAGCCGATTATGTTGAATTAAGTTTTTAAGGCTTTTGATATTTAGAAACATATCTTGCAAAATCTCACCGTGCAAAATAATGTGCTCTGTAAGCCAGTATCCATGCGCCTTACAGGGCATGCTAAAAATTAACTTATTAGGCATCAATTAAATTAGCCACTAATTTAATTAAAAAATCTCGTAACTTTAGAAATCTCGCTTTACAGCAAACTCCGCTAAATCAATCAGCGCTTGTTTGTTGGTGGAATTTGTCATGTGCACAATCGCTTCAACACCAAGTCTAGCTTCATTCTCAGCCAGTTGTCGCACGTAATTTAAAGCGTCAGTGGCTTTAACCGCAGCCAGCACAGCTGGTAATTCTTGCAAGCCGCCATATTGAATGGCATTACGAATGGTGGCTGTTTCAGCGGAGTTGCCGCGATGCATGGCGATAAGTAATGGCAATGTTGGTTTTCCTTCACTTAAATCGTCGCCTAAGTTCTTGCCAATTTGGTTCACGTCGCCGCTTAAATCTAGCACGTCGTCTATCAACTGAAACGCTGTGCCAAGCCTCATGCCATATTGCGCCAGCGCGTTTTCGTCAGGCGTATTGGCCTTGCTAACCACTGCGCCTAAACGGGTCGCTGCCTCAAATAATTTAGCGGTTTTAAAGTGGATGACTTTTAAATACTCTTGCTCGGTGACATCGGCGTTATGAATATTTAACAGCTGCAGCACTTCGCCTTCGGCAATAATATTGGTGGTTTCAGATAAAATCTGCATCACGCGCATATTTTGCAGTTTTACCATCATTTGAAACGCGCGTGAATATAGAAAATCGCCTACCAGCACACTGGCGGCATTGCCAAACAAGTGATTGGCAGTGCTTTTGCCGCGGCGCATAGCAGATTCATCTACCACATCGTCATGTAGCAAAGTGGCGGTGTGAATAAACTCGACAATGGCGGCAAGCTGGTGATGCTGGGGTTTAATACTTCCAAACATACCGCTAGCAAGCAACACCAGTGCGGGCCGCAGCCGCTTGCCACCACCATTTATAATGTGCTCGCCAATAGTATTAATCAGCGAAACTTCAGAGTGCAGCGACTTCCGAATTACGGTATCGACCGCTTGCATATCGTGCGCAATATGAGATTGAATGTTGTTGAGATTCACGTGCTGAGCCATTTCAAAGTTATTATCATTTTAACACAGGCAGCGCGGGCATATTTGGCAATTTAGCGGTTGCTTAATTTGTTAATTTGCGTATAATGCGCGATTCATTTGAAGTGTAGATAAGCAAGGTTAAAACCATGTACGCAGTAATTAAAACGGGTGGCAAACAATATAAAGTAGAAGCTGGTGCAACGCTTAAGGTTGAAAAACTATTGGGTGAAGTCGGCAGCAAAGTAGTTATCGACAAAGTATTGATGATTGCAGACGGCGAAAGCACAACCATTGGCGCGCCATTGATTGCTGGTGCAACGGTAAACGCAACGGTGGTTTCACACGGTCGTGCTGACAAGGTAATGATTTTTAAATTTCGCCGTCGTAAACATTATCGTAAAACACAAGGCCATCGCCAAAGTTTTACAGAGATTTTAATTAATGATGTGAATGGTAAAGGCGCAGTTGCAGCTAAACCTGTCGCAGCGGCCAAGCCAGCAGCAGCTCCAAAAACAGAAGCTAAAGTAGCAAAAGCTCCAGCAGCTAAAAAAGCTAAAGCATCTTAAAAGTAATTGATAAGTATTAGACTTGTAAAGGATTAAAAATGGCACACAAAAAAGCAGGCGGTAGTTCACGCAACGGTCGCGATTCACACTCACAACGTTTAGGCGTAAAAGCTTTTGGCGAAACAGTAGTTTCAGCAGGCAGCATTATCGTACGTCAACGTGGCACTAAAATGCACGCGGGCGAAAACGTCGGCATGGGTAAAGACCACACATTATTTGCAAAAATAGATGGCAAAGTTACATTTTGCATCAAAGGCGCATTACGTCGTCAGTTGGTGAATATTGTTGCAGTTTAAGTTTAAGTAGTATGATTAAAGCCTCATCGTTTGATGGGGCTTTTTTATTTCAGGATTTAGTTTTAATAATGACGCTTCTAAAATATGCGTGCGACGCTAGATTGCGTGCGCTAAGCACGGAGCGACGAAGTTAGTACATTTGAGTACAGTGAGGAAGCGAGTACTGCGGCAAGCGCAAGCTAGCGAGTCAAAGCTATTTTAAATATGAAGTTTATAGATGAAGCAACTATCAAGGTCTACGCCGGAGACGGCGGCAACGGCGTTGCCACGTTCCGTCGTGAAAAATATGAGCCGATGGGCGGCCCAAACGGCGGTGACGGTGGTAAGGGTGGTAGCATTTATGCACTTGCAGATCGCAATATTAATACTCTTGTGGATTATCGCTATACACGTACTTTCCGTGGTCAGCGCGGTGAAAACGGCCGTGGTGCAGAATGTTATGGCGCCAAAGGTGAAGATACGATTTTACGCGTGCCCGTAGGCACGGTGATTTCTGATAAGGCTACCGAGCGCATGATTATTGACTTGGCAGAGCATGGCCAACAAGTGATGCTGGCCAAAGGCGGCAATAACGGTTTGGGTAATGTGCACTTTAAATCTTCAATCAATCGCGCACCGCGCCAATGCACAAAAGGCGAGCCTGGTGAAGAGTTTGAGCTATATATGGAGCTGAAAGTGCTGGCCGACGTAGGTTTGCTCGGCATGCCCAATGCAGGAAAATCAACATTTATTCGCAGCGTTTCTGCGGCAAAACCAAAAGTGGCGGATTATCCATTTACCACTTTGCACCCCAATTTGGGTGTGGTACGCGTAGATACAGAGCGCAGTTTTGTCATCGCAGATGTGCCAGGTTTAATTGAAGGCGCGGCAGAAGGTGCAGGGCTAGGCCATCAGTTTTTACGCCACCTGCAGCGCACATCATTATTATTGCATCTGGTGGATATTGCGCCATTTGATGAGGCAACAAACCCAGTTGCCGAGGCCAAAGCGATTGTGAACGAGCTAAAAAAATACGACGTAGACTTGTACAATAAACCACGTTGGTTAGTATTAAATAAAACCGATATGCTGCAAGACAGTGCAGCTGTGGTTAAAAAATTCGTCAAGGATTATGGTTGGAATGGCCGTGTATTTGCCATCTCCGCTATTAGCGGTGTGGGCTGCAAAGAGCTGACCTACGCAATAATGGATCATTTAGATGAAGTTAAAAAAGAAGCCCTAGAAAATAATAGTCATCAAAATGAGCAAATCTCTATTACAAAATAGCAAAACGCTGATTGTTAAAGTCGGTTCTAGCCTTGTTACCAATAACGGCGAAGGACTAGACAAACAAGCCATTGCTGCTTGGGCGGCACAAATTAGTGAATTAGTAAAACAAGGCAAGCAAATTGCGCTAGTTTCATCGGGCGCAGTGGCCGAGGGTATGCAACGCTTGGGCTGGAAAAAGCGCCCCGTAGAAGTAAACGAGTTGCAGGCTGCTGCAGCTGTCGGCCAGATGGGTTTGGTACAAATGTATGAAAGTTGCTTTGCCGAGCATGGCTTGCATACCGCGCAGGTATTGCTTACCCACGATGATTTGCGTGATAGAAAACGTTATTTGAATGCGCGTAGTACGCTTAAAACATTGCTGGATTTAAAAGTCATTCCGATTATTAACGAGAATGATACGGTAGTCACTGAGGAAATTCGATTTGGGGATAACGATACGCTGGCAGCGTTAGTGGCCAATTTAATCGAGGCGGACACGCTGGTAATTTTGACTGATCAGCAAGGCTTGTATTCAGCTGATCCGCGCAAAGATAAAGACGCAAAATTTATCAATTTTGAAACCGCTGGTAATGCAGCGCTCGAGCAAATGGCAGGTGGCGCAGGCAGTGATGTTGGCACGGGCGGCATGCTCACAAAAATACTCGCCGCCAAGCGCGCAGCCAATAGCGGCGCGCATACCGTGATAGCTTCTGGTCGAGAGAAAGATGTTTTGATTCGACTTGCCAATGGCGAAGCTATCGGAACTCACTTAAAATCTACCCAAATTAAAACGCTGGCTAAAAAACAATGGCTGGCTGACCATTTGCGCCTAGGTGGTCAACTGGTATTGGATGCAGGCGCGGTGATAGTATTGAAAGCTGATGGTAAAAGTTTGTTGCCGATTGGTGTGATTGACGTGGTTGGGCAATTTGAGCGCGGCGATGTGGTGGCTTGCATCAATGAAGCTGGCAATGAGGTAGCACGCGGCATTGTGAATTATAATTCTAATGAAGCCAAGCGTATTATGCGCAAAGCCAGCAGTGAGATTGAGAAAATTTTAGGTTATGTGGAAGAGTCTGAATTAATCCATCGCGATAACCTCATCATTATTTGATTTAGGTTACTTTTTAGTCAGGAAAGCGGTAATGAATAAACCTTTAGTCGCCATTATTATGGGCTCAGACAGCGATTGGCCGGTGATGAAAATTGCCGCACAAATGCTTGCAGATTTTGGTGTGGCGTACGAAGCCAAAGTCGTTTCGGCGCATCGCACGCCCGATTTAATGTTTACATTTGCCGAAAACGCCGCCAGTGAAGGCTACCAAATTATCATCGCTGGCGCAGGTGGCGCGGCGCATTTGCCAGGCATGGTGGCGGCAAAAACTACGCTGCCCGTGCTGGGTGTGCCAGTGCCAACTAAACATTTGCAAGGCCAAGATTCGTTACTATCGATTGTGCAAATGCCCAAAGGCATTCCCGTCGCTACCTTTGCCATTGGCGATGCGGGTGCGGCTAATGCTGGTCTGTTTGCTGTGAGTATTTTGGCTAATCATGATGCTGGTTTGGCGAAAAAGTTAGCCGATTTTCGTGCTAAGCAATCAGATAAAGTGATTAATATGATTTTGACTGAGAAGCCATGATAATCAAAAGTGTGATTACTGCACCTGCTATGTTAGGCATGTTAGGCGGCGGTCAGCTTGGCCGCTTTTTTGTGATTGCAGCGCATGAGCTGGGCTACCAAGTTACGGTGTTAGATCCTGATAAAAACAGCCCTGCAGGTAAAATTGCCGATGTGCATATTTGTGCCGACTTTGATGATACCGCTGCACTTAAAAAAATGGCAGAAACTTGTGCCGCAATAACAACAGAGTTTGAAAATGTACCTGCAAAATCACTAGAAAAGTTAGCACTTACTACCATGGTTAGGCCAAGTGCTGATTGTGTAGCAATTGCGCAGCATCGTGTGTTAGAAAAAACGTTTATCAAAGAAGCAGGCTTGCCTGTGGCGCCATTTGCGGTGATTAATACTACAAAAGATTTGCCTGCTGATGATAGTCCACTGTACCCAGCGATTCTAAAAGTGGCGCGTTTTGGCTACGATGGTAAAGGCCAAGCGCGGGTAAAAAATCAGGCTGAAGCGCAAAAAGCATTTGCCGATTTTAAGCAAGAGGTTTGCGTATTAGAGCAAATGTTGCCGCTAGATTTAGAACTTTCTGTGGTGCTGGCGCGCGATGCACAAGGCAATATTGCCGCTTTTCCCACAGTGGAAAATAGTCATCTCAATGGCATTCTCGATATTAGTATTGTGCCAGCGCGGTGCAGTGAAGTAATCAAAGCTAACGCGCAACAACTGGCGAAAAAACTGGCCGAAAAGTTGGATTACATTGGCGTGCTGGGTGTGGAATTTTTTGTGGTGGGCAATCAATTGCTGGTGAATGAAATCGCACCGCGTCCGCATAACAGCGGCCACTATACGATTGATGCATGTGTGGCTAACCAATTTGAACAGCAAGTGCGCGTGATGACAGGACTGCCGCTGGGTGATGCCAGCTTGCACAGCGATGCGGTGATGGTAAATATTTTAGGTGATAGCTGGTTTTCCAATACCATAAGCGCACGAGAAAAAATGGATGCTCTGGAACCCGCATGGAATAAGGCGCTCAGCCATGCCAATCTAAAACTACATTTGTACAGCAAACACGAGCCACGCAAAGCGCGCAAAATGGGGCACTTTACGGTGATTGGCAAAGACCTAGGTGCTGCGTTGAATGTCGCGTTGATTGCGCGTAGTGAGTTAAATATAGGTTGAGTTATATATCGGTAATTAGAGTCGAAGATTAAAAATAGCAAACAACAAAAAAGCCGAGCATTGCTCGGCTTTTTTACAGCTTAAATAGTGATTACTCAGCTTTTGGTTTTTTTGCAGCGGCAGGTTTCTTAGCGGCTGCTACTTTTGGTGCAGCAGCTTTTTTGGCAGCTGGTTTAGCAACTGCTTTGGCAGTTGGCTTGGCTTTCGCTTTTGGTGCGGCTTTTACTGCTTTAACGCCAGCTACAGATGCACCTGTCATGGCTTTAATAGCAGCACTCAAGCGGCTTTTATGACGCGCTGCTTTATTTTTGTGGATGATTTTTTTGTCCGCGATGCGGTCAATAATCATCACGTTTTCTTGGTAGCTAGCAGCAGCGACAGCTTTATCGCCAGCTTCTACCGCTTTAATAACTTTTTTAATTGCAGTGCGCAAAGTTGAACGTAACGCGGCGTTGTGTGCGTTTACTTTAACGGATTGACGCGCGCGTTTGCGTGCTTGTGCGGTGTTTGCCATGTGTGCTTTATCCTAGTGCTTTGCTAATGTATGTTTAGTGTAAATACGAAACCGTGCATATTAGTGTTTTTTAACCCATTTTGCAAGAACTAATCATCCAGTATACCTCATAAAAAGTCTGGCCTTAAAAAAGACCAGCCGTTAAAAGTCAGCGCTACATGTTAAAATCTCGCCATTATTTTATTTTAAGTGTGGCATGAATTTACTCCGTGTCCTTGCCAATGTTGGCAGCATGACTTTTTTATCGCGCATTTTAGGCTTTGTGCGCGATACCTTAATTGCGCGTATGTTTGGTGCAGGATTAATGACAGACGCGTTTTTTGTAGCGTTTAAAATACCGAATTTGTTGCGGCGCGTGTCTGCAGAGGGCGCATTCAGTCAAGCATTTGTGCCGATTCTGGCAGAGTATAAATCACAACGCACCGCTGCCGAAACGCATGCCCTCATTAGCCATGTGGCGAGTTTAATGGGCGTATTTTTAGTGCTGGTGACCATTGCTGGTATGTTAGCTGCGCCGCTCATTGTGGGCATCACCGCGCCTGGCTTTGCCCAAGATGCGTCTAAGTTTGCGCTCACCGTTGAGCTGTTGCGTATCACTTTCCCTTATATTGTGTTTATTTCGCTTGTGTCGCTGGCTGGCGGCGTG
>JANMBK010000119.1:0-10949 GCA_031360365.1 Methylophilaceae bacterium | reverse complement strand
TCTTCTCTGCTTTAGCAGACAATGCTTTGTTATTTGCAGCCATTGCACTACTTGCAGAATTAAACTCTCCTGATTGGCACACGCCCCTTTTGCAGCAGTTTTTTGTTATTTCTTATATTTTACTTGCTCCTTTTGTCGGTTCTATTGCAGATGCTTTTCCAAAAGGCAGTGTCATGTTTTTCTCTAACTCGGTAAAAGTAATAGGTTGCTTGGCTATGATAGTTGGCGTTCCACCGCTATACTCGTATGGCATTGTGGGGATTGGCGCTGCTGCGTATTCACCTGCAAAATATGGCATATTGACGGAAATGTTACCTAGTAATTTGTTAGTGAAGGCCAATGGGTGGATGGAAGGTTCAACTGTCACTGCCATTATTGTAGGCGCAATTGTAGGCGGCAAACTAGCAAGCGATGACCCACACTTTGCAATGGCCGTTATTGCAGGGCTTTATATCGCTGCCGCTTTTTTTAATTACTTTATTCCTAAATTACCCATAGAAATAAAACTAGAAAGTAAAAGTGTTTTTTATATGCTGAGAGATTTTTGGCATGCATTTATAACACTTTGGAAAGACCCACTTGGTCAAGTTTCGCTAGCTGTCACTACTTTATTTTGGGGCGCTGGTGCAACACTAAGATTGGTGGTTTTAGCTTGGGCGGCACTTGCACTGAAGTTTGACATAGAACAATCCACGCAGCTAATTGCCACCGTTGCGGTTGGCATTGCTGTAGGTTCGGTTATTGCGTCTCGCTATATTAAGCTAGAAGACTCAACCAAAGTACTGCCTGCAGGCATCTTGATGGGTATATTGGTCATTTTAATTGTATTTATCAATGATTGGCAACTCGCAGCGTTACTGTTATTTTTTATTGGGGCGCTTAGTGGGTTTTTTGTGGTGCCGCTAAATGCGCTTTTGCAGCATCGTGGGCACCATTTAATTGGCGCTGGGCACTCAATTGCGGTTCAAAACTTTAACGAGCATATTGGCATACTCATTTTGTTAGGTTGCTATTTACTCATGGTGAAGGCCAACCTGCCGATAAATACGATTGTAATCGCGTTCGGTATGTTTATCATCATTACTATGAGCATTATCAACAGAGTCTATCGCGCAAAAATCACAACGCAGGCAATATAATTTAATGCAACTTAATTTTAGGCTCTGTCCGCTGCGCGATTAATCTAGCTAAGGTTTGCAACACTACGGTTGTCACTCCATGCAAAGTCATTAGATGCATTTTATACAACGATTGATACATTAAACGGGCAAATAGACCTTCTATATACATGCTACCTCCAGAAAGTGCACCCATTAAGCTACCCACGGTAGAGTAACGACCCAAATTCACCAGCGAGCCATAATCTCGATATTTATATTCTGGTAAACTGGTTTGGTTAGCCACGCGTTTTTTCATGGTTTTCACTAACAATGAAGCTTGCTGATGTGCGGCTTGTGCACGTGGAGGGACATTGCTATCGTGCCCAATCCATGGGCATGCGGCGCAATCACCAAAGGCAAAAATACTTTCGTCTATAGTGGTTTGCAAGCTAGGCTTCACGACTAATTGATTAATGCGATTAACTTCCAAACCATCCAACTGTTTCAAAAAATCTGGTGCTTTAATACCCGCTGCCCACACAATCAGTTTGGCAGCTATAAAACGCCCTGTGTGTGTGCTAACGCCGTGACTAGTAACTTCAGTTACACGCTCGCTGGTCAGCACCTGCACATTGAGACTTTTAAGCTCTGACTCGACAGCCAGCGATAATTTCGTAGGTAAAGCAGGTAATACCCGCTCGCTCGCCTCAATAATTGAAATTTTAATATCACGATCAGCATCAATTTTATCTAAACCATAAGCAGCTAATTCGCGCGTCGTATTGTGTAACTCAGCTGCTAATTCAACACCTGTCGCACCAGCACCTACTATCGCCACATCTAGCTGCCCAGGCTGAATAGGCGCAGTTTGTGTTTGTGCACGCACTAAAGCATTGTGTAAACGTCGATGAAACTTTTCCGCTTGTTCTTGGGTATCTAGCGCAATTGAATTTTCTAGTGCCCCCTTAATGCCAAAATCATTCGTGGTACTACCAATCGCAATCACCAAAGTATCGTACTTAAAGCTGCGACGTGGAATCACTTGTACACCGTCTTCATCATGATGCGGCGCAATTGTGACTTCTTTAGCAGTACGATTTAAGCCATCCATGCGGCCAAGTCGAAAATGAAAGTGATGCCAATGCGCCTGGGCCAAATATTCTAGCTGATGCTTATCTGGATTCATGCTGCCTGCTGCAATTTCGTGCAGCAAAGGTTTCCACATGTGCGTCCTAGTACTGTCAATCAGCGTGACTTCAGCTTTTTTACTTTTACCCAAACTATTACCTAAGCGCGTTGCCAGCTCTAAACCACCAGCACCACCGCCCACAATAACGATGCGGTGTACATTATTTTCTGATATATTTTTCAAATTGACCTTTTAAATTTCTATACTTAAAAATAAAAAACGGCTGCTGTTTTGAATCAGCAGCCGTTAGTTTATATTGATAAACTTAGTTCATCCAAGTTTTTTCGCCGTCACCTTTGTATTCAGAACGAATATAAGCAATCGCTTTTAAAATTTGGTCTGTTGTTAATCCGTCACCTGTGTGACCTTCTAATTGGTTATGCCAAACAAACATTGCGCCACCTGATGTGCCAGGCGTCCCTTCAGCAATGGTTTCAAACATACCTTTATCAGTCGCATTTTTAGCGTAAACCCATTTTTGATCGTACGCACCTTGACCACCAGCCGTGTTTTTACTCAATGATGGCGCCATTACGCCTTCTAATTTACCACCGTGGCAACCTGTACAATTGTTGTAGTTGTACTCTCTTTTACCTTTTTTAGCAGCTTCGGCATCTGCCATATAGATTTTTGTATAAGGATTAATGCAAGTTTTTAAAAATTCTTTCGCTTCTGGTGTGTCTGTATCAACCGCTTTAATCACAAAAGGCTTACCATCTTTAGTAGATACGAAGTTACATCCGCCGCTGTCTGATGCATTTGCAACTGCAGCAGTATCGCCTGATGACGCTGCGCCTGCATTATCCGCTTTGTTACACGCTGCTAAAATAGACAAAGTCAAAACCAACAAAAAACCAACTCTGAATCGCATCATAAGGGTATCTCCAAAAAATATTAATTACATAAAAACGGCTGCTGTAATTATACAGCAGCCGTTTGATTTTGTTACTAATTACTAGATTAAAAGCTTACTTAGCCCAATCTTTAGCACCATCGCCTTTGTACTGCGTACGGATGTAGGCAATCGCTTTTAAAATTTGATCTGTAGATAAGCCATCGCCAGTGTGTTCTGGTAATTGGTTATGCCAATGAAACATAGTGCCGCCTGAAACACCTGGGCTACCGCCAGCAATCGTTTCAAACATGCCTTTATCAGTCGTATTTTTAGCATAAACCCATTTTTGGTCATAAGCACCTTGGCCACCAGCCGTATTTTTGCTTAGTGATGGCGCCATAATGCCTTCTAATTTACCACCGTGACAACCTGTACAGTTATTGTAGTTGTACTCTCTTTTACCTTTTTTAGCAGCTTCTGCATCTGCCAAATACATTTTTGTATATGGGTTTACGCAAGTTTCTAAAAATTGCTTAGCTTCAGGAGTATCCGTAGGCACCACTTTAATGGCTAAAGGTTTACCATCGATTGTCGAAACCAAATTACACGCTGCATTTGCTTGAAATGAAAGTGTAAGACCTGCTAGCGTCAACACAGATACTAATAAAGTTGACTTTAATGCTTTAATACCAAACATGTTATCTCCTAATTTTTTCAATTTTAAGTAAAGGCTTACCTGCAGCTGCAGTTTAACCATTTACTCATTTAACGAATTTGTTTCTACTTGGTTGACACCGTACTGTCATAAAAATATGATAGTGTCATCACAAAATAAAAACGATATTTTACTCTGATTTCGGTACAACTGCATTACGATCTTTGTCTGGATTTTTGCCTCTACGTTTCTCTTCTACAACTGCCACATGTGGAATACCAAAATCATCTAAAATTTTATCAATCACAACTTTGTTGCGCACAAGTGCAGCGTCAATTTTTTCCATACGCTCTTTATCTTTTTTGCGCACGCCTACGGATATATTCCAAAACTCTTTACCTTTGGCATTGTTAATCTCATCATAGCCAACATATTCAGGAATAACCCTGACTTCCATAGGCACTTTGCTTTGTTTAGCAAAATAGCCGCCGATTGGGCCCCAAGCTACTGCGATATCAATTTCTTTTTTTTCTAGGTCATCAATTAAATAGCTAGAAGGTAAATTTAAATCACGCTGCATACGATATGGTCGCGCATTTGCAATCAGACCCTTTTCGTCCATCGGAATGGTCGCTGGGCTTTGACCAACGACACCAATCACACCTTTTTTCAGATCAGGAGAGTCCCAATCAGTAATATTATAATTGCTTTCTTTACGCCAAACATAGACATGGCCAGAACGATAATAGGGCTTAGAAGTGCGCACCGAATCGTTACCATCTGCAGTACCAATAATCACATCACAACGCTTAGCATTGAGCGTATTACGATAAAAGCCCATGCGGTCAGGCCAGTACACATAACTCAGCTTTAAACCTAAATCTTTAGCCAACACTTCTGCAATTTTATTCTCAAAACCTTCTTGTTTATTGTTTGAAAATGGGAGGTTAGCTGGATCAGCACAAACTTTAAATTCAGTGCCGTCATCTACACGTTGCGCTTCGCCACCACGTCCACTATTCATGTCCACACCGACATCCTCTGCTAAAGCCGGTGTAAATGCTATGGCGAATGCCGCCGCTAAGCCTGCAACGACCGTGGTAACCATAGTTGGTTTATTTTGTTTCAACATTATTTTATTTCCTTAATAAAATTGCGGCTATTGTTTCCGCATTACTTCTTGAGAGTATGTCTAAAAATAAAAGTTCTATACTCATGTGTATAGCAAAAATTAAACTCTAGCATTGTAACCAAATTTTCATTTTTAGGTACACTCGTTCTCTACAACGTCTATCTAACAACATTCGATGACCAATTGAACTGTTTCGACCACTAAATTACACGTTTAAATAAAAACACCCCACCGAAGTGGGGTGTTTATTAGAACGTTATTCCAACTACTATTAAACGAGTAACTTATTACAGGTCTAAATTATAGTTTGAATACTGTTAAAGCACCGCCGCCAGGAGCAGCGTTGTATTTAACAAGTTCAGCATAACCACCAGCAGCACCAAGTGCGTCTGTTGGGTTAGTCATACCAAGGTTCATCGCAACGCCAGCCCAGCCACCAATACCTGATAGCACGCCAACGTGTTGTTTACCTTTGTGACCGTATGTGAATGCGTTACCAATCACGCCAGAACCCACTTGGAATTTCCAAAGTTCTTTACCTGATTGAGCATCCAACGCTTTTAACCAACGATCAAGAGTACCGTAGAACACTAGGTTTGAAGCGGTTGTTAAAGCACCACCCCAAGCAGAGAACTTCTCTTTGTTGTACCATACTTTTTTGTTGGTCATTGGATCATAAGCACCGAAACCGCCCATAACGCCATCTGGACCTGGGAACATAGTTAATGTTGCACCAACCCAAGGTTGACCAGCAGTGTATTTGCTTTCAACTGGCTCGTATGTCATACATACGTGGTTAAGTGGTGTGTACATTAAACCAGTTTTTGGTGAGTAAGCAGCTGGTTGTTGATCTTTAGTACCCAATGCAGCTGGGCAAACGCCTTTAGCATTGTAATCTTGGTGAGTTGAAGCAGTCGCCAATTTTTGTGGTACGCCAGATTTCATGTCAACGCCTGTTGCCCAGTTAACAAATGGATGTACTTTTTCTGCAGCAACTAATGAACCGTTAGCAGCATTGAATGTGTATGCAAAACCGTTACGGTCATGGTGCCAAGCGTATGTTTTGCCACCTTTGTCGAACAAGATTACTTCGTTAATACCATCATAATCCCACTCATCGTGTGGAGTCATTTGATAGCCCCATTTTGCAACGCCTGAATCCATATCACGAGCAAAAATAGTCATAGACCATTTGTTGTCGCCTGGACGGACATCTGGGTTCCAAACTGATGGGTTACCTGTACCGTAGTACACTAAGTTGGTACGTGCATCATACGGCCACCAGCCCCATGTAGAGCCGCCGCCATGTTGCCAACCATCTTTAACTGCTTGTGGTTTTAACCATGTACGAACACCAAGGTCTTTTTCACCAATTTTCATTTCTGACAATTTAAGCGCTTCGAAAGAACCGCCTTGTTTGTTACCACCGTTGATGTCTTTGTATGTAGACAAAGCACTGTATTGTGGGTTTGCAGAGTTGAAATCAGCACCGATTAATACTTCTGAGTCAGGACCTGTTGAGTATGCTTTCCAAGCTAATGAACCATCTTTAGCATTGAATGCAGCGATGAAGCAACGAACACCGAATTCAGCACCAGAGCAACCAGTTAATATTTTGTCTTTGATTACGTGTGGAGCGTTAGTGTTTGTAGCGCCAACTTTTGGGTCATTTACTAATGTAGACCAAACTTTAGCACCTGTTTTTGCATCTAAAGCAACCAAGTTGCCATCATTTTGTTGCAAGTAGATTTTGCCATCGCCGTAACCAAGACCGCGGTTAACGTTATCGCAACATAAAACTGCTTGTACTGATGGATCTTGTTTTGGGAAATATGACCAAACGATTTTTTGATTGTCGTCAAGATTTAAAGCGTATACATTGTTTGGGAACGCTGTATGTACATACATCATGTTACCAACAACTACTGGTGAACCTTCGTGACCACGGTTTACACCAGTAGCGAATGTCCAAGCAGCTTTAAGATTTTTAACGTTGCCTTTGTTAATTTGAGCTAAAGCACTGTAGCCACTGTTTGAGTGGTTACCACGTGGGTGAGCCCAGTTGTTTGCATTTGCAATTGCTGCTTCTTGGTCTGCAGCTGCTGATGCAACCATTGGCATTGCCAATGTAGCGCCTGCAACTAAGCCTAGAGCTAGCTTGATTGTATTGAATTTCATTGTTTATCTCCAAAGTTATGTTACTAAGGGTTTATTTAAAGCACCCTTGAATTTTGTCATATATATTAAAGCGTATTCGGCTATAATTTTTGTTACAAATTTAAGAATACTTCATTTCACACTTTCATGTGAGGTAAGCAATATAAAACATGTAATTTTAAATTGCAACACTTTAGTTACAATTTATTAACAAATGTTCAATTATTTTTTAAGTATTTTTTTACGCGTAACTCACATGACTAAAATAGCTAATAAAATCAAATAGAAAGATGAATTTTTCATGTCAGATGTTGTAAAGAATTTATACCCAGAATGCCTGCAATATCGCGATGAAATGTTAGAAGTTTCAGCTTTGCACACTATTTATTACGAAGAATGTGGCAATCCTAATGGCATGCCTGTCGTTTTTTTACATGGCGGGCCAGGTAGCGGCTGCAACGCAACCCAGAGAAGATTTTTTGATCCCGCACATTACCGCATCATTTTGCTCGATCAACGTGGTTGTGGGCGTAGCATGCCACAAGGTGAGGTGACAGACAACACCACGAATGACTTAGTAAATGATATAGAAAGAATACGACATCATTTGGGCATCGCCAGATGGCACGTGTTTGGCGGCTCCTGGGGCAGCACCTTAGCCCTCGCTTATGCACTTAAGCATACTGAGCAAGTCATGTCGCTTACATTACGCGGTATATTTTTAAGTCGTCAAAGTGAATTAAGCTGGTTTTTAGGCGAGGTCAAAAACTTTCATCCCGAGTCATGGCACGAGTTATGTGAATATTTACCTGCGGATAAAAGGCATGACGTGTTTGCTGCTTTTGAAGCATTGGTATTTTGTGATGATAAAACCATTTGCATTCCCGCCGCTAGTGCGTGGAACGCTTATGAAAGTAGCATGATGTCTTTATTACCAAGGTCAGCTGGATTACCAAAGTCAGCTGGCGATAAAACCACTGAAAATAAACCTGATGGTGAGGTTGAAGTGGCTAGGGCGCGCGTACAGATACATTATATTAAGCATATGTGCTTTGTAGGAGAGCGAGATATGTTGACTGAAGCTGCACAAAAGCTAACGCATATTCCCACTACCATTGTGCAAGGTCGGTATGACATGGTGTGCCCGCCGCAAACTGCATGGGACTTGTCACGCGCGATGCCACATGCCACACTAATCATGGTAGCCGACGCTGGCCACTCGGCCATGGAAACTGGTATTGCCAGCGCGCTGGTCACTGCAACCGATCATTACAAATCGCTTTAAATATACATCGTGTCGCTCATCAATCCAGACAATATTAACAAGCTAAAAAATTTAGCGCAGCATCCGGCACTGAGTAAATCAATATTAAGCAAGCCTATTCATGCCTACGCCAAGCAAGAATACGCCACGCCCTTATTTGTGTTGCGCGAAACCATTGCAGGATTTTTGCGCCATAATGTATTTGGCATGTCGGCGTCACTATCATTTTATGCACTATTTGCATTGATTCCACTCATTTTGCTGATTTTCTTTTTGCTGAGCCAGTTTGTGTTTTCATCTGATTACGCGATTGTAAAATTGGCGATTCTAACGGGCAACTTGGTGCCCGATTTCAGCAATAAAATTATGGTAGAAGTTTACAGCGCATCGCAAGCTAAAGCGGCTTGGGGGGCGTTAGGTTTATTTGTGTTGCTGTGGACGATTACGCCGCTGGCTAGTGCCATGCGCTCTGCTTTTTACACCATTGCCACCATGGTAGAGGCGCCGTCTTATTTTAAACGCAAATTTAAGGATGTAGTTTCGGTGTTGGGTATTTTGCTGCTGTTTTTTTTATTTACTTCTGCTGGTTTCATCATAGAGCAAGCTGTGCGCTTTTTGGCTGAGCATTTTCCTACCACTCAACTCAGCATTGTCGCATCGTTTGGTACTGTGTTACTCACTACACTTTTAATTGTAATTTTTTATAAAGTGTTTTTTCCGCTACGCGTCGCTTTTGTACACCTCATGCTGGGCGCGTGCTTAACTGCGCTATTGTGGTTGGCAATGCGTCCTGCATTTGGTTTATTTTTATCGCTCAACCAAAACTACGGTGCTGTGTTTGGCAGTATGAAAGCGATGTTTGTATCGATTACTTGGCTATATTTAAACTTTGCCGTCTTTTTGCTGGGCACTGAACTCATTAGCACTTTGCGCAAAAAAGATGTGTTAATGTTAAAAGGTTTATTCAACGATGCGCCAAACAAAGACAACTATATTGACGCTTTGATGACGCGCTATGGCTTAACCCTTAAACAAGATGAATACATTTTTGAGCGTGGTAATACCGAGCGCAATCTATATTATTTAGCAGACGGTAAAGTCAGTCTTATTAGTAATGGCGGGGTTGTACGAGAGCTCAACGCAGGCGATTACTTTGGCGAGCTGGCGATGTTGACGAAACAACCAACCACATCCGACGCGATTGTCAGCTCCGGTGAAGCGCGCATTATTATGATTTATGCAGAAAATATTGATACCATGCTGGCAGATGATCCTAAAATAGCCATGCAACTGCTAAAACAAATGGCTGGCAGGCTGCAAACTAGCTTTAATTAATACTGAAACATGATTATTAAACATGGCGACTTCATCACCAAATGCTCAACAAGTTCAAGGCTTAATTCAACTACTCAATAATGGCCATCTAGCACAAGCAGAAACTTTATCCAAAAGCTTAATTGCAACTTACCCTCATGTTTTTATTTTGCACCATGTACTGAGCTTGAGTTTGGATGGCCAGCAAAAATATGCCGAAGCAGTGACTAGCTACCAGAATGCACTTAAACTTCAAGCCAATAACGCTGATTTATGGTTTAACAGCGCCATCGCACTCACCCACTTAAATAATTTAGATGAGGCTGCAAGCGCCTACCAACAAGCAATTAGAATTAAACCCAATTTTTTTGAGGCGCATGGCAATTTTGGGACTATTTTGCAGCGCCAAGGCAAACTAGATGAGGCTATAAGCAGCTATCAGGCTGGCCTAAAAATTAATCCGCGGGACGCACGCGGATACTTTAATTTGGGCACCGTGTTGCGCGATAAAGGCGAGTTGCAAGCAGCGGTTTCTGCTTACCAAAAAGCCATTCAACTGTTCCCCAATTACACCGATGCACATAACAATTTGGGCGAAACATTGCGCGACCAAGGTAACATGCCAGCGGCAGTAAAATCTTATCAAGCCGCTTTAACGCTTAACCCCAGCCACGCAAATGCCAACTACAACATGGCCGAATTTTTGTATTTGGCTAAAAACTATGAAGAGGCGATTGTCTATTTTGAGCGCTCGCAACTAGATGATTGGCAAGCACGTAAATTGTATTGTCAATATAAAGCCTTTAAATTCGATGCCTTCAAAGCCAATAGGGATGCGCTTGCTGGCGGCATGCCAAACACCTCGCCTTTCGTTGCCACGCTTTCCACGCACTACAGCATTAATACTGGCACGCCTGATCCCTACAACTTTTGCAAAAACGGCTTAGATTTTGTCTATCAAAATAAAATTTTAGAAGCCAACGGGGAATTATTAAATGCGCTATTAAATGACATCAACACAGCCGATATTGCCGAACGCAAACAAGGACGGCTGACCAATGGTCAGCAATCGGCAGGCAACCTATTTAAGCGGCCAGAAGCTTCTTTTCGTACGCTTGCAGAACTTATCAAGCGAGAGTTTTTACACTACAAAAACAAATTTTCTGGTGCTAATTGCGAGTTAATTTTAGCTTTTCCCACTGAGCTCGAATTTACCAGTTCGTGGTATGTAAAAATGCAACAAGGGGGGCACTTAAACGCGCATATTCATGAGATTGGCTGGATCAGCGGCGCTGTGTATTTG
>JANMBK010000241.1:0-6214 GCA_031360365.1 Methylophilaceae bacterium | reverse complement strand
CGCGAAATGACTGCCGAAAAAGCGCAAAATTTGCTTAAAAATATTGAGGCAAACATAGATAAAAATCAAGAGCCAATCAATATTTCAGAAGATGTGAACTACTATTTGCCTGCTGCTATTCGTGCTTGCAACCAAGGTGTTGCGCGCACGCATTTGATTAGCCGGCATATTGATGGCGCGATTATTCAAGAGCTGTTTACGCTGCAAGGCATTGGCACCATGGTGACCGAGCTGCCCCTAGAAACCATGCGCCAAGCGAATATTGACGATGTGGGCGGTATTCTTAAATTAATAGAGCCGCTAGAAAACGAAGGTATTTTGGTGCGGCGTGGGCGCGAGCGCATTGAGATGGAAATAGACCATTTTTATGTGATGGAACATGACAATCGCGCCATTGGCTGCGCAGCACTGTACCCTTTTGCAGAAAAAAGCATGGCAGAATTTGCTTGCTTAGCCATTGATGCGCAATATCGCGGTGGTGGGCGTGGCGATAAGCTGTTTAACTTTTGTCAAAATAAAGCAAAAGAGCTGGGCTTTAAAAAACTATTTTGCCTGACTACCCACACCGAGCATTGGTTTATTGAGCGCGGATTTACTGAAGCTAGCTTTGAAATATTGCCAGCGCAAAAACAAGCTTTGTATAACTTTCAGCGTAAATCTAAAGTGTTCATTAAGCAGTTTATTTAGTACACAACAGTGACCGTGATCGTATCATCATAAGCACCTGCATTCATTGCCTGCGCGCCAGGTATGCGCATATAAACAGGATAGTTTCTAGCCACTGTGCCTGCGGACATAGCATAAGAATCTGAAACAACTGATGTGCCGCCTGTACCGTTGCCCCAAACGAGGCTATGAGTAGAATTGGTATATAAGTTATAAACCAGACTATTGCCCAAAAAACGCATGGTACGATTATTATAAGTGTTACTTGCCCCCGCACTAAGCTGAATTTGATAAGCGGGGACGGCAGATCCTAAGCCCACATATAAACAATCCACAATCACATTGCCCACACCAAAAGTGTTGCTGCTGTTAAATGGATCATAAACCGCACTAGCAGCAGTAGCAGCCACGCTACATATAGGGTTTGCATTGGCGCCATTAACTGCAGTTAATATCAAAAGCAACAACATGGGTTTTATGCACTTTGCACCTCGCTTTGCTGTTATGTCATTTATTTGCATACAAACTCTCCTAAATCGGGCACCAGCTCAGTGTTTTCTGTAAAAGCTAAATCAAGTAAGCACTGCTGGCTAATGACTTCATCACCTAAATGTTGTACCCAGCTTGCGCTTAGCAGGTTTTGTGCATCTAAATCACTGATATATAGTAAGCCGTTTTGCGCCACAGGGTAGCTTGCTACTTGGCTATTTTTAACAGTAAAAATTGCGCCAGACGGTACAAATTGACCATTTTTTTGTATTACACGCAATGTAGCTGCACGCACTTTTTGCACAGAAAATTTGATGTAATCTGCACTGCGGAAATATGGAATAGCGGTCGTTTTAGTATCTCCAACTGCTGCATCAAGTTTAATATCTTGTGGTTCTATTGAGATGTTATTACGTTGATATGATCTTAAATTCGGGATTAATTGCATGCCATTGACATCAGTTCTGCCAACCAATTGGTTTTCTGAGTATACGCGCACACCTGCATACCCGCCCACATCTACAACCGCAAAACTCTCGTTCAACCTACGTGCAAACATTAAGTGCCCTGGCACATAAGCCATTCCACCACTTATGTTAGCGCGATACGCCTGCTGATTACCTGCATTTGCGACTTCTATACTGTAAGTACCCACATTGCTTTGTGCGCTCAACCCCGCCTCCACCCTTTTATTATCATTAACGCCCGCTAGCAATCTATAACCAAAACCTGTACCTACTGGCAGGTTGCGCTGTATTTGCATTGTGGCGATATCCGTAAATTTGCTATGTGTGGCATTAATGTTAGCGGTAGTAGCCTGCCCATTAGTTTGATCCAATGCTTTTGTAATGTTGAATAGCACCGTATTACCATGACTATTTTCTAAATTTTTTAGCGCGGTTACACTTAAAAACCAGCCCGCAAATAAATTACGGCTGTAGCTAATATTCAGCAGCTCATTTTTATCGGCATCTCCCCGTAATTGATTGATATAGCTAACACTCAAAGAGCCAAACTTTGCTTGTTGCCAGCCCACAAAAACAGAACTCAACCTAGCCACGCCACTATCATTCTTTAATTGGCCTAACTGACTAAAATGTTCAGTCGCCAGTTGTGTTCTTGCACCAATACCAAATGCAGAGCCTTGCCTTTCATACCCAATTGAAATTAACTGTCCAGAACCGTCATCATCTTGGTTACTAGCTGCAATTGTCGCATCTGCAACGCCGATATTTTTCATTAAATATACGCTACCCACGCTTAATAACTGGCGTTTACTTTGCCACTCTCCATGTGCCTCTGCCGTAAAATGGTTATTAAAGCCGTAACGGTGCGTAACCGAAGCAAAAAAATCTTGATAATTGTCACTTGCAGTGGCGTAATCCAGCCTATTAAAGCCAGTTTCGTATGAAAAGTCATGTAGACCTTCAGTTAACAAACTGCGGCTGGCGTAATAAGGCTGCGAAATGACTTGCTCACGCCCAAATAAATCTTTTACAACTAGCCTTGCTTCACCACTACCGGTAAATACAGGTAAATTATTCAATGTAAAAGGTCCAGGCGGCACATTTTGGCTAAAGGTTTTAATGTTATTTAAATATACATCCACACTAGAAGGCAGCACGGCGCTGCCATTCAGTGTGAGTTGTGGAAAAGTGACTAAATCAGGTCTGGTGGCAAAATTGGTCGCGTATTGTAAACCGCCAAACCGCACTGATTGTCCTATGCTACCACCCCTACTAATTGTATCGCCTATACGCAAGCTACTAATCGAGTTGGGTTGATCAATTGTCCAGTTGGTTTCAAGTCTTATAAATTCGGATTCACGCCCAACGTCGCGCACCAGCACATTTGTTAAACCTACACCATTTTGGTTAAAAACACCCAGCTCGAACGCGCCATCCACAACGCTTTTTATGTCTGTTTTAACTGCAAAAACATCATAATTAAAAAAACCACCAGGTTGCGGTGGGTTTGGCTTTACGATTTCTCGCTGCATATCTACATTAGTATTTTCAAATGAACTCACAGGCAGTACCACATCCATCGTCAATTGATTGTCATTAACTGTGTAGCTTGCAGCAGGCAAATCAGCTGTTGCGTAATAACGTACACCCTTATAGTTCACGGCTGCATCTGGGTTGATGATTGGCAATTTCCAGCGCACTACATCCTGCTCAGAAACCATTAATTGCCCGCGCACATTGCGCAATACAATTAAATTTTCTTTAGTTGCTTGTTGGTTAATTGATGCCTCATAAATCAATTCGTCAATAATGTTTTGCTGAATAGATTTTTCTAGGCGAAAAGCAAATTGCGGGTTACTAGCGTCCACTTCTGCATAAGAAGTTGGGGTGTAAGCCAGAAAAGCAACCCATGCACACCAGATACATCTACAAAAAGTGCTAAGGCTTCTCCAGCGTGATCGTTTCACGAAGGTCACCATTATCCGTCACTGCTTGCAAGGTTAAGGGGGCGTTAAGTGGCAACTCTTTCGCATCTAATAACCACTCAGTTGTGTTATCAGGCAACACATAACGCATAGTACTTTGGCTTATATTTTTATCGCCATTTAGCAACTTAAATGATTTTATTTGAATATGTTGCGTGCCGTTGTTAATCAACTTGATGTGTAATTTTTTTTCGTCCTCCACGCTAGCGCGCCACACTAACTGAGGTTGTGGCTTGTTACTAGGTTGAACGAACACAGGAATGCTAATATTTAATAATACTTTGATTTCGCCTGCACTTACCACTTGAGATTTATCTTCAACTTCGCGCAAAATTAAACGGTAACTTAACTCTTTATTGCTATCTGCCTTGCGACGCAATACTACTCTTAATATTTGCTCGCTATTCGCAGCAATTGTAAACACTGGTGGGCTAATCAATACATCACGTGTTGGCTCCAATATTTCTTCATTAGCTTTTTGAGTCCAATTCAACAATTCAACTTGCACAAGACTGGGCGTATTACCACGATTTTTAACAATTAACGTAGCTGTATTTACCGAGTCTGACATCAGCAATCTCAGTGGTGAAAGCTGTATTGAACCCGCTGCATACGCAACAGATGAAAATAAAAAAGCACATAGCGTCGTAATTGCAACTACAATCAATGACGCCATGTTCTTCATTTGCTAATACTCAATATCTGCATTAATAATTTAAAGTAACGGTAACTGTGTCGGTGTAAACGCCAGCATTAACAGACTGAGCTGCTGGGATAGTACCGTAAGCTGTGTGTGTAGTGGCACCCAATGTGCCTGTACCAGCTACTGTGCTACTACCAGAAGTACCATCGCCCCACACTGTGGTGCGTGCAGCATCTGTAAAAATACTGTAGTTTAAAGTCTCTGCGCCATAAGTCATTTTACGTGTTGCAAATGATGCCCCTGAACCAGAACCCACACCTAATGCTACGGTGTAGCTGCTGCTACCAGTGCACGTAACGGCAACTGTTGAGCTTATACTAACAGCTGTGCCAGCTATGTCGTAGTTACCAAAAGTTAAAGGTGTTGCAGCCACTAAACATGCAGTAAGCACAGTTGCAGAAACAGGCATTGTTGCTGTTGCTGTTGCTGCACTAGCTTGCATAGATGGAATTACTATGGCTAAACCAATTAATATTAGTTTAGATTGAAATATTACTGATTTTACTGATGTTGCTTTTACTGCTTTAATTGAACGATCCATTTTGATGCTCCTTTTAAAAAGTGGAGACATGCATTCGGGTCGATGCCGTGTTTGTTAACGATGTATCGGTTCATCGATAATAATATGTGGCTTCGGCTAGACTGTATGTGTCATTAGTTTCCTTGTGATTAATAAGTTGTAAAATATGTATTTAAATTATTTAAATTAAACATTAACTTAAATACATAACTTAATAATCTACTTAAATAAGCATCTTTGTCAAGCACTATTTAGCCTTGTCAACAATTATTTTGTAAAAAGTGTTAATTTATTTTAGGATATGGCTAAAAAACATCATTCATAAAAATAACAACGATATTTAACGTAAAATTATAATAAAAATAAATATGGGTTATTAAAGCTAATTTTTCACTTAGCACTGCTGTTTTAAGTAAACTCAATCATTTTAAATATTGAAAGCTAGCATGATTACTGATACCACCGCTGCCAAAAAAGCAAAAACGCTTGCCGAAGCGCTGCCCTACATTAAAAAGTTTTTCGATAAAACCATTGTGATTAAATATGGCGGCAACGCTATGACTGACGCACATTTAAAGCATTGTTTTGCGCAAGACGTTGTGCTGCTAAAGCTGGTTGGTATGAACCCAGTGGTGGTACACGGTGGTGGCCCGCAAATTAACGAAATGCTCGATAGGCTGGGCAAAAAAGGTGAGTTTATTCAAGGCATGCGGGTAACAGATGCTGAGACCATGGACGTGGTGGAGATGGTATTAGGTGGGCAAGTGAATAAAGAAATCGTCAACCTGATTAACCAACACGGCGGCAAAGCAGTGGGTTTAACTGGGCAAGATGGCAACTTTATTCATGCGCACAAGTTGTTAATGGAAGACCTGAACGACCCCACCAAAATGATAGATGTTGGCCAAGTAGGCGAAATTACGGCGATTGATCCGAGCATTATTAACTTTTTAGACAGTGGTGATTTTATTCCTGTAGTGGCACCGATTGGCGTAGGCGAGGATGGCGATACGTTTAACATTAATGCGGATGTAGTGGCAGGCAAGCTAGCCGAAATCTTAGGTGCGGAAAAATTAATTCTACTCACTAACACGCCAGGCGTGCTGGATAAAACAGGTAACTTACTGACTGGGTTAACACCAAAACAGATTGATGATTTGGTGGCTGATGGCACGCTAAGTGGCGGTATGCTGCCTAAAATCGGCTCCGCACTTGACGCGGCGCGCAGTGGTGTTAAAAGTGTGCATATTATTGATGGGCGGGTTGAGCATGCGCTGCTGTTAGAGGTATTAACCGATGAAGGTGTGGGCACGTTGATTAAGGCGAAGTAATTATGAAACTTTGGCGTGGACAACCTGATCATAATCATTGGCGAAAGCCTTTC
>JANMBK010000223.1:0-1727 GCA_031360365.1 Methylophilaceae bacterium | reverse complement strand
ACAATTTTTCTAATCACATCTTTAAAGGTCGGAGCGCTAGCTTTAGTAGGTACGTTCAAATCATCTAACGAAATAGGTTCGTCATAATTAATTTGGGCGACATTGACATTGTTATTAACATTTGTATCTATATTTGATTTGTCTTTTAGATACGCAAGCATACCTTCGTAAACCTCTAACTGTTTACGGGTACTGTCAACTTTAGATTGTAAGTCACTTAAAATTTCAGCATCTAATAACATATTAATCCTTTAACAGGCTAGTCAATTATTGGATGATACATGAGGGATATATTGTTTGCAATAGAAAGAATGATTAAAAAACATAATGAAGAATGTTGACACAAATAAATTGCGTCTGTATGAGTAAGGAATATGAATTTTGTAGGACTTAAATATAAGTCCAGTCAAGTATATAATTACCGATTGCGCCTATTACTAATTCTGGTTTTTGAAGCGTTTAATCAGCTTTTTAACACCTTTGCGCCCAATGGTGCGTTTAAGTGCAACTTTAAAATCATATAATTGGAAGCTCAACTGATCTCGCCAAGTAAAACTAGAACCAATTCCTGCAAAATAATGCGCCATTAAAAAATGTCGGTGCACCCAATCAAGTTTATGGCAAGCGCGTGCCATGTCTGACAACCTATATTGACGCGGGAAAGGCGTATGTTTCACGCAGCGCAAGCGGGCGGTATCAATCAGCGAAAATTGCAGCTTGTTATCCGCGATAACTTGCACCAATATATTGCCACCTGACAAATCGCGAAACCAAACCAAACGCTGATGCATGGTGAGACAAAATTGCGCTACTTGTTTCAAAATATTCTCTGCGGCAATTCCATTCCACTCAGTTTCGCCGCGTGCAAATGCTGCAAATAGCTGACCAACCGTTGTTTCTGCAGTGAAAAATTCGCAAATATAAAAATTTTGTTTTAGCGTGGTGTCGCCCACTTTTTCAAAATAAGCCACTGGTGCTGCCGTGCTTATGCCACGCCGCATTAGCTCCATGGCACCGTTCCAGCTGCGTTTAGCTTTGCTAGGTTTAAATTTATCTAAAACCGCCTTATGCGGATACATTTTAACGGGTTGCTTGATGGTGAGTTTTACATCAATATTACGAGGATCTGGCACTGCCCAAATAGCATTCCGAGCGTGCCGCAAGGCCGCATCCCTGTTAGGTTGTAGCAAGGTGTCTGGATGTAGTGTTACGGCAATTAAATCAGCTTCAGTTTGATTATTTGCCAATACTAGCCCGTCCCAGCCATTTTGAAAATATCGAAAATATTGCTTGCCATGCACATGTGCGTGAATGGCTAAATCCTTAGCCAAAGTAAGCTGTGGAATCATTTGGGGTATTTGATTTTCTGGCCAGCATAAGTAAATGGGGGATTCAGTGATATGTGTTTGGTTTGCCTCTAATGTAGAGCCATCGCGATGATAAATAGCTGCGTTTGCCAGCGATTTTGAATCGTAAATATCTTTCAAAAAAGCTATTTTGCCATTAATTGTCCAAGCGGCATGTAAGATTTTATCGTCATGTTGAAAAGCGTGAATTTCTAGGCCTGTTGCTGTTGAAACTGTTTGCTTATACAGTGCACCTTGAATCATGCTGACTGCCGTTTTTACGGCAGTAAAACTTGGATAGTGGCGATAATTTTTTATCTCGCCATTGGCTTGGGCATAATGAGTCACTTGCTCCAATGCTGGGTAGTCGGCATCTACTAA
>JANMBK010000186.1:0-3249 GCA_031360365.1 Methylophilaceae bacterium | reverse complement strand
CACCTGCGCTATGCAACAGGCCGTAGGAGTGGACGAGTTCATGCGCGGTAGAGGGCCGACCAAGGAGAGCGACATCCGTCGCTCTCACTGCGACCGTTTCGTTCACACCAAGATCGGAGAAAAAGAAACCACCGATCGAGTCAAGGTCATTGCAGACTTTGAAAAAACTTCCAGACTTGCGCGGGTGCAAAGTCCTCACGAATGTTGTGACCAAAGCCTTTTGATTCGCACCAAACCACGGGCGTTGTATCGCAGCCTTGATAGCGCACGCAGCCGTTACCCTCATCGACCGTATTTGTAGAACAGCCGTTTGCTGCAATTGCCCGTTCACGCACAGCCTTGCCATCTGCTATTGGCACCGCTTCATCATTTAAATCGTGCAATAACCAAGTGGCGACCTTGCCTTTGCAGTTGTTAACAAATAAACCGCTAGCTGTAGCGGCGCTTGCGCGCAACACGTCACTCCTCTGGCAGGCGAGAGTGTTGCTGAAAGTGCCGCCAACACTAAAGCCAACACTAAAAATACGGTGACTATCAATACAATATTGGTTTGAGATTGTCTCGAGCATTTTGTCGAAAAAGAGTAAATCAATTGAGTCAGCAGTATAAACGTCCCAAAAACTATTCAAGCCGTCTGCGCTCACTACAATGGCATCATCCCCGGCGCTGGATTCAATGTCTAAACCACCGCTTAAACCATTGCCACCTGAGCCATGCCAACGAAAAATGAGGGGGTAGGCACGATTAGGGTCATACTTACTCGGAATACGCAGATGATAGGTGCGGTCATGATCAAGTACACGCATTTTCATCGGCATGAAATTTCCAGTGCCTATTTGTGCTGTGCCACAGCCAGTGTAGCGGTGGCTTGTCAGTGGTTTGTTTGACGCAACTGATTCTGGCGGGTTACACGCTGCGCACATGCATACAAGAATGAGCATTAGAGCGCGTTTAAATTGTGATGTCACTTTAATCATTACAGATATCTTATCATTACGTTACATATATGTTGTTAAGACGCACTGTTTTAACTCATTTTAAAAACTTAATACTGTCATCACTTAGTCAAATTTCATCACTAAACTGCTCTGCAAGTCAATATCTATAGGGTTGTTACAATAGATTAATTGATAAAACTGAAACTGGCACGACTTATGCACGTTTAAAAAAATTGTATGTTGAAGGCAAAATGAATGAAGATGACAAACACTAGAACAGAATCAACAGTTGATTACTTAGTAGCAAGCGACTTTGACCAGACTTTGAGTTTTAATGATTCTGGCCATGTTTTGGCGGAGATGTTGGGAATAAGTAATTTTGAAGATAAAGTGGCAGGTTTAGCGCGCACTAATCTGGTTAAGCAAGGTGCCGAGCTGGCGTATTTGTTGCGGCACGATCCAGCTTTTCGTGGCGTTAGGCGCGAGCATCTGGTGGAGGCTGGCAAATGCGTGCGGCTTAAAGATAATGTAAAGTTGCTGACTGAAATATTGAGCGCAGGCATAGATGGTTACCGCTTTGATTTTTATGTGATTTCGGCAGGGCCAGCGTTGGTGGTGCGCTCCGCACTTGAAAATATAGTGCCGCCAGAACATATTTCTGGCTCTGAGCTTGAGTTTGATTTGAACACTGGCGAGATTTGCGCCATTAACCATGTGCCAGCGGGCAATGGCAAAGTGGCGGTATTGGAAACAATCGAGCAAAAATTGCAGATGAGTAGTGACCGTGTGATTTATATTGGCGATGGCAGCTCGGACCTGTACGTGATGCACGATTTGAATAGCCGCGATGGGCACACCATTGCGGTTTCTGAGACTAAATCGATTGGCCGCATTGCCAATAGAACGGTGCTTAGCGATAATGCGGTGAGTGTGCTAGTGCCCATTTTAGAAGATGTTTTAAAATGGGATTCGCTGCAAATTCGCGAATTGTTTAATACGCATGGCTTGTCGTTGCAGGATTGGGATAAGATACACACCGATTGGGTTGCCTTCCATAATTAAAACTCACAACGACTGCGCTCGATAATGCTTTGTTAAAAACTTGCTCAAAATCCTCAAATATAACCCATATGTTCCAGTTTATCGCCACTTTTTGCCTCGCCTTATCATCGCTCGTAACGTTGTGCCTAATTAAATAAATTTAGAAAATTTAAACATGAACACAACAGAAATTATCGGTTACTTTTCAGCATTTTTAACCACCTTTGCTTTTGTGCCACAGGCCTATCATTCATGGAAAACCCGCGATTTATCCGGTGTTTCGTTGCCTATGTATAGCTTGTTTACGGCAGGTGTTTTGGGCTGGATTATTTATGGCTTTAAAATTGGCAGCTGGCCAGTGCTATTGGCCAACATTGTCACGTTGCTGCTGGCGTGCATGGTGTTGGTATTAAAGTTAATACACAGAAATTGAGTAGGCAATACAATTTAAACACCTGCCCTGTAGGCCGCATAGATATTGGGTTTCAGGCATGAATAACTAGCTTTAGCTAGTATATTCTGCGGGGACAACCTTTACGGTTGCAGAGCATTCATTTTTTCTCGCCAATTCATAGATTATTCATTAAACTTATCAAGTAAACAGTATAAATTGTTATTTATCAATAGCTTAGGTCACAAAAACTTCATCTAACGCCAATCAAACTGTCATTATTCGCGCGTAAATTTGCATCATGAGAAATTGCCTGATAACAAATTGCGAGGTAGTCATATGCGCATGAGTCAAATGTTGAATCGTATGCAAGCTTGGGATAGCGCGCTGTGCGTGTCGGTGAGCCATAGCAGCCAATACCGATTGATTCGTGCTTGGTTTCGCGTCATCAGCCGCTTGGGTGATGGCATATTTTGGTATGCACTCATGTTGGGTATTTTGGCGGTGCAACAAGGCGAAGGTGTAAAACCTGTGCTACACATGCTGGCCGCTGGTCTCACTGGCACGCTTATTTACAAATGGTTAAAACACAAAACGCATCGTCCACGCCCTTATCAGGTGCATCAAGATGTGTTTGTCACAGGTAAGCCGCTCGATCGCTTTAGTTTCCCCTCTGGGCACACCTTACATGCAGTTGCATTTGGTTTGGTGGCTCTTTTTTATTTTCCACTATTGGCCGTTATTTTAATTCCCTTTATTGTCATGGTAGCAATGTCGCGCGTGATTCTTGGCTTGCATTATCCAAGTGATGTGTTAGCTGGCGCGGCCATAGGCTATGCCCTTGCAGCCATTTCGATTAATCTGGTTTCTTTCTTGTTT
>JANMBK010000206.1:0-8901 GCA_031360365.1 Methylophilaceae bacterium | reverse complement strand
CTATTTGCAACGCAAAACAGCGGTAATTGGTACGCTGGGCAACGGCCTGCCAAATCAACTAAGCGAAACTACTAACACGACGCCTGATGCGGTGTTGCTGCAAAGCATGCTGGCAGATTATGTGCAGCAACAGGTTGAAGTTGTTGCAATGGAGGTGTCATCGCATGGCTTGCATCAAGGTCGTTTACGCGGTGTTAATTTTGATGTGGCCGTGTTGAGCAATTTAACCCGTGATCATTTGGATTATCACCTAACGTTTGAGGCATACGCCGCAGCTAAACGTAGCTTATTTGAGAGTAAAGATTTGAAATACGCCGTACTCAATTGCGATGATGCCTTTGGACAAGCGCTAGAAAAAGATTTAAAAGCAGCAGGTAAAGCGGTGTTGACTTACGGTATTACGCAAGGCGATGTGCAAGCTGTAGACGTGAAATTTGAAAATACACATTTTACATTTAACGCGACTACGTCATTTGCTAATGCGCCACCTCGCAGCGCGCCAGTTAAAGTCAATTTGGTTGGCAGGTTTAATGTGTATAACGTGTTGGCAGTGTTAGCCACGCTGCTCGCCTCTAAAGTCAGTTTGGCCGACGCGGTTGATGCAATCTTGCATATTGAGCCTGCCAAAGGTCGCATGCAAATGCTTGGCGGTGGCGGTCTCCCACTCGTTGTTGTCGATTATGCGCACACGCCCGATGCGTTAGAAAAGGTGCTGGAAACATTAAAAATGCAAGCAAGCTCAAAATTAATCTGTGTGTTTGGTTGCGGTGGCAATCGCGATACCGGCAAACGCCCACTGATGGGCAAAGTGGCCAGTAATCTAGCAGATGCAGTGGTAGTGACATCTGACAACCCACGCGATGAGGCGCCAGACAGAATTATTGATGATATTTTAAAAGGTGTGCATGGCAATTTTCATAGCAATTTAATAGTAGAGCTAGATCGAGCCAAAGCGATTTCGATCGGCATACTTTCTGCCAAACCTAACGATATCGTGTTGATTGCAGGTAAAGGGCACGAAGAATACCAAGAGATCAAAGGCAATAAACACTATTATAGCGACATTGAACAGGCCAAAGATGTGCTAAAAATATATGCCGAGACTGTAGCATGATCATGTTATCAGAAATTGCAAAAGCGGTTGGCGGCCAAATGCTAGGCGTAGATGCGCTGTGCGAAAGCGTGGGTTCTGACAGCCGCAATATTGTAAAAAATCAGTTGTTCGTGGCTTTAAAAGGTGAGCGTTTTGATGGTAACAGCTACGCACAAGAGGCGATTAAACAAGGTGCAGCAGCAGCGTTAGTTAGCGATTGCAACACACAAGCCCGCCCAGCGGTTGTGGTGCAAGACACGCGCCTTGCTTTAGGTGCGTTTGCAAAATTCTGGCGTGAAAAATTTAAAATTCCGTTGGTTGCAGTGACTGGTAGCAATGGTAAAACCACTGTAAAAGAAATGATTACAGCTATTTTAATGCAAGCAAAAAAAAGCGTTTTGGCGACACAAGGTAACCTTAATAATGATATTGGATTGCCACTTACTTTGTTAAAACTACGCAAACAGCATGAATTTGCGGTAATAGAGATGGGCATGAATCACTTAGGCGAGATTGATTATTTAACGCGCATCGCTAAGCCTACGGTGGCGGTAATCACCAATGCAGGCACAGCACATATTGGCGAAGTTGGCTCGCTTGAAAACATCGCTAAAGCAAAAGGTGAAATTTTTGCAGGGTTAGACGAAAACGGTATTGCCGTGATTAACGCCGATGATAAGTATGGAGATTATTGGATGTCGCTCAACGAAAATCATCACATCAATACATTTGGCTTTAATTTTACCGATGATGTCGGTGCAAGTTTTGAAGAGAAAAATGATGGTTGCCAAGTGCGTTTAAATACACGCGAGGGCACTGTTGATTTTAAATTAAACATGTTGGGAAAACACAACGTTACTAATGCCTTGGCGGCCAGCGCGGTGGCTGCGGCGCTTGGCCTATCCAATGCGGAGATTGCAGGCGGTTTGTCAAACTTTAGTGGTGTAAAAGGTCGGTTGCAACGCAAAAATGGCCTTAACGGCGCCGCGCTCATTGACGATACTTACAACGCCAACCCAGACTCAATGAAAGCCGCCATTGAAGTCTTAGCAAAACAAGCAGGTAAGAAAATTTTTGTGATGGGTGATATGGCCGAGTTAGGCACAGATTCAGCCCAAATGCATGCAGAGATTGGCGCCTATGCTAAACAAAAAGGGGTGGAAATTTTACTGACTATGGGTGAGTACTGCGTGCATACGGCGCGCGCATTTGGTAAAAATGCTACCCATTATGCATCGCTGCAAGCCTTATTGAATGCGGCTTCTGGCTTGATGAAAAAAGATGCTACGGTGCTAGTAAAAGGCTCACGCTTTATGCAAATGGAGCGTGTTGTGGCAGCGCTAGAAGAAAAGCACACTGAAAAACAGATGATGCAAAAAATGGTGGAGGAGAAATAAATGTTATTAGAGCTTGCTAAATACTTAGCGCAAGATATTCGTGGTTTTAACGTATTTAATTACATCACTTTGCGTGCGGTGCTGGCAACACTGACTGCGCTCATTATCTCGTTTATGGTGGGCCCCACCATGATACGCAAGCTGACGCAGTATAAAGTGGGCCAAGCTGTACGCGATGATGGGCCACAAACGCACTTAGTGAAAGCCGGCACACCCACCATGGGCGGTGCGCTGATATTGGTAGCTATTGCAGTGGCTACGTTACTGTGGGGCGATTTACATAATAAATATATTTGGGTAGTGCTGGTAACTACCTTAGGTTTTGGCGCTATTGGCTGGGTAGATGATTACCGTAAAGTGGTGCACAAAAATCCCAAAGGATTGTCTGCTAAAGCCAAATATTTTTGGCAAAGCCTTATTGGTTTGGGAGTGGCTATTTTTCTATATCAAACAGCTGGCAGCCCAGCAGAAACCACACTCATCGTACCTTTCTTCAAAACACTAGTGTTACCTTTAAGTGCGGTGGGGTTTATTGTACTGACTTATTTAGTGATTGTTGGCTCAAGCAATGCGGTGAACTTGACTGATGGGTTGGATGGCTTGGCGATCATGCCAACAGTCATGGTGGGCAGCGCATTGGCCATCTTTGCTTATGTGGCAGGACATTTATATTTTTCTAAATATTTAGGCATCCCTTATGTTGCTGGTGCTGGCGAGCTGATGGTATTTTGCGCCGCCATGGCGGGCGCGGGCTTGGGATTTTTATGGTTTAACGCCTACCCAGCTGAGGTGTTTATGGGCGATGTAGGCGCGCTTGCTTTGGGTGCCGCATTGGGCGTGGTAGCGGTGATTGTTCGGCAAGAGATTGTGCTGTTTATTATGGGCGGCGTATTTGTCATAGAGACGTTTTCGGTGGCAATACAAGTGCTGTATTTTAAATATACCAAAGCCAAAACAGGCACAGGCCAACGTATTTTTTTGATGGCGCCACTACATCATCACTATGAACAAAAAGGCTGGAAAGAGACACAGGTTGTTGTTCGGTTTTGGATTATCACTATGATGTTGGTACTGATTGGGCTGGCTACACTGAAATTGAGATAAGTTGCAAATTAAATAGATGAAACTACATTTACATAATAAACGCGTATTAGTGCTGGGACTTGGTGAAACAGGCCTATCTGCACTGCGTTGGCTTGATACGCAAGGCGCGATATTATCGGTGGCAGATTCACGCAACAACCCGCCAAACATCGATGATTTGGTGCGAACTATGCCGCATGTTGCGGTGCACACTGGCGAGTTTAAACAAGCTCTTTTATCACAGGCAGAACTGATTGTGATTAGCCCAGGTGTGGCATTAAATGAACCTGCCGTGCAAGCGGCTATGCAACAAGGCATTCCAGTAATGGGTGATGTTGAGCTGTTTGCTCAGCGCCGTCCTAAGCATGCCAAAGTCATAGGCATTACAGGTTCAAATGGCAAAACCACGGTAACATCGTTGGTTGGCGAAATTTGTAAGGCGGCAGGTTTAAAAACCATTGTCGCGGGCAATATTGGTTTGCCTGTATTAGATACCTTTAACATAGAAGCGCCCGATGTCTATGTGTTGGAGCTATCAAGTTTTCAGCTAGAAACTACTTCTAGTTTAATGTTGGATGCTGCAACGGTGTTGAATATTTGCGAAGACCACATGGACCGATACAGCAGCATTGAGGATTATGCGGCTGCCAAAGCGCGCCTGTTGAAGCATGCAAAAGTTGCGGTGTTAAACAGAGATGACGTCATTTCGTTTGGCTTAGCAAGTGCAAATACCGTCACTTTTGGTTTAAATGCAGCAGCCAATATTGCCGATTTTGGCTTAATTGAATGCGAAGGTGAAAGCTATTTAACCAGTGGTCAACGAAAAATATGCAAAGCCAGCAGCTTAAAAATTGCAGGTCGGCATAACGTGGCCAACGCGCTTGCGGCATATGCTTTATGTCATGCTATTGGCATTGAAAAATCGACCATTGTATTGGCATTGCAAGCATTTAAAGGCTTGCCGCATCGAGTGCAATGGGTGGCGGAAATTGAAGGCGTAGATTATTACGACGACTCAAAAGGCACCAATGTGGGCGCCACTTGCGCTGCCATTGCAGGTATGACTAAGAATGAAGATGGGCATAGTCAACCACAAAAAACCGTGTTAATAGCAGGCGGTGATGGTAAAGGTCAAGATTTTTCACCGCTAGTGACTGCCGTGCAAGCCAACAGTCGCGCGGTGGTGTTGATAGGCCGAGATGCAAAATTAATTGAAGCTGAGTTACTAAAAACGAATATCCCTTTGTATCATGCGGCTGATTTGCCCGAGGCAGTGCACATAGCAAAAAAACTCGCGAAAGCTGGCGATGCGGTTTTATTGTCACCAGCTTGCGCCAGCTTTGATATGTTTAAAAATTATGTGCAACGCGCCGAAGTGTTTTTAGACGCGGTACAGCGTTTAAAAACAGCGGCAGAAATGAGGAAGGCATGTTAAGGAATCTTAAATGCTAAGCCCTGTGATGAATAGCCGCGAGCGAATTAACGCCCCTAGCTATGACCAGATATTGCTGTGGGTAACCTTTATCTTATTGGGCATAGGCTTGGTGATGGTGTATTCGTCTTCGATTGCAATTGCCGAAGCTGATAAAGATGTGGGCAATCAAAGCACCTATTATTTAATTCGCCAAGCCATTTTTATATGTGTTGGTTTAGGCGCCGCCTTTGTCTCATTTCAAATCCCCATTGCCTGGTGGCAAAAAATGGCGCCTTACTTATTTCTGTTTGGCTTATTCTTACTAGTACTAGTGCTGATACCTGGTGTGGGGCGCAACGTCAATGGTAGCCAGCGCTGGCTTTCATTGTTCGTCATTAATTTACAGCCTTCTGAATTAATGAAGCTGTTTTCTGCCATGTATGTGGCGGATTACGCAGTGCGTAAAGCGCCGCAGATGGATAGCCTATTACGCGGCTTTTTACCAATGGTGGTGGTGATGGTGCTGGTGGGTTTCTTGTTGCTACGCGAGCCTGATTTTGGTGCATTTGCGGTAATCGCCGCTATTTCTATTTCTATATTATGGTTGGGCGGCATTAACGCCAAAATTTTTGCTGGCCTGTTGGCATTGTTGCCTGTGGCTATTTACTTTTTGATTTGGAGCTCGCCATATCGTTTGCAGCGTGTGATTGGATTTATGGATCCGTGGGCAGACCCTTATGGTAAAGGTTACCAGCTATCGCATGCGCTGATTGCCTTTGGCCGTGGCGAATGGTTTGGCGTGGGCTTGGGTGCTAGTGTGGAGAAGTTATTGTATCTGCCCGAAGCGCATACCGATTTTTTGCTGGCAGTGATTGCCGAAGAGCTCGGTTTTATGGGCGTGCTCACCGTGTTGGCTTTATTTGTTTGGATTGTGATTCGCGCCTTTGGCATTGGCAAAGAAGCCTTGGCTAACGAACGTTATTTTGCTGCCTTGTTAGCGCAAGGCTTAGGTGTGTGGATAGGTGTGCAAGCCATCATTAACATTGGTGTGAATATGGGCGTACTACCCACCAAAGGCTTAACGCTGCCACTATTGTCATTTGGCGGTAGCGGTATTTTGGCTAATTGCATTGCCATGGCGGTATTGCTAAGGATTGATTTTGAGAACAGACGCTTGCAAAGAGGGCTGCCAGCATGATGTTCTCTTCTCCAGTCACGCAATTTGGCTCTGGCACATTGATGGTGATGGCGGGGGGCACAGGCGGCCATGTTTACCCAGCCATGGCGGTGGCGGATTACATGCAGCAACATGGTTGGAATATTGTGTGGCTGTGCACTGAAGGCGGCATGGAAAATAAACTGATAGAAGGTAAAGACTACAAAAAAGCCATGATAACCATGCGCGGGGTGCGTGGTAAAGGTGTACTGGGCTGGCTGTTATTGCCGATTAAATTAGCCACTGCATTTAAACAAAGTATTTCAGCCATTCGCCAACATCAGCCTAATATAGTGTTGGGCATGGGTGGTTTTGCTGCTTTCCCAGGCGGATTAATGGCTATGATACTAGGTAAACCATTGGTTATTCATGAGCAAAATTCGATTGCAGGTTTGACAAACAAAACATTGAGTTTGTTTGCAAATCAAGTATTGGCGGCATTTCCCAGTGCGTTTGGTGAAAGAGCACAACTTGTGGGCAACCCTGTGCGACAAGAACTTACGCAACTGCCTGCGCCCTTGCAAAGATTCAGCGAGCGCACTGGCAAGTTGAGACTGTTGGTGGTAGGCGGCAGCCTGGGCGCACAAGCCTTGAATGACGTACTGCCGAAAGCCTTGGCAGCGTTGCCTAAAGATACGTTTGAAGTTGTGCATCAAGCAGGCGAGAAGCATATCGCTGCTCTGCAAGCCAATTACCATGCGGCCTCTAGGGCAGCAGAAACAAAAGCATATATTAATAATATGGCAGACATGTATGCGTGGGCCGATGTGGTGATTTGTCGAGCTGGCGCACTGACTGTGGCAGAGTTGGCTTGCGTGGGTGTGGCCAGTATTTTAGTGCCGTTCCCACATGCGGTGGATGATCACCAAACTAATAACGCTAAATATTTAAGCGATGCAGGCGCAGCCAAGTTGATTCAACAATCTGAATTCTCTGTGGCTAAAGCGACAGAGATTTTACGTGGTTTAACGCGTGAAATATGTTTAGACATGGCAATAAAAGCCAAGCAACTAGCCAAGCCAGAAGCCACAGCCACAGTTGCAAAAATTTGTATGGAGGTGGCGCGCTAGCGTTTATAAAGATGAAGCATAAGGTAAAAAATATACATTTTATTGGCATCGGCGGCGCTGGCATGAGCGGCATTGCTGAGGTGTTGCTTAACTTAGATTTTAAAGTTTCAGGCTCCGATTTGGCTAAAAGCGCGACTACAAAAAGATTGGCCGATTTTGGTGCCAAAATTTATCAAGGCCACGCCACGGAAAATTTAAATGCGGCCGATGTAGTGGTGGTATCCAGTGCGGTGAATGAGCAAAACCCAGAGATTATTGCAGCACGGGCTAAAAACATTCCCGTTATACCACGCGCCTTAATGTTGGCGGAACTAATGCGCTTTAGACAAGGCATCGCGGTGGCGGGTACGCATGGCAAAACCACCACCACTAGCCTCATTGCCAGTATTTTGGCAGAAGCAGGCATGGACCCCACCTTTGTGATTGGAGGCAAATTAGAAGCCGCCAGCGCCAACGCGCGCTTGGGCACGGGTGAGTGGATAGTAGCAGAAGCGGATGAATCGGATGCCTCATTTTTGCATTTAACCCCCGTGATGGCAGTGGTCACCAATATTGACCAAGATCACATGGACGCTTACGAACATAGCTTTGATAAGTTAAAAAATGCATTCGTAGAATTTTTGCAGCAGTTGCCGTTTTGGGGCATGGCGGTGGTGTGTGTCGATGATGCGAATATCCGTGAGATTTTACCGCGCGTGACTAAACCTGTCATGACGTACGGCATGAGTGAAGAAGCGCGTATTCGCGCCACCAATGTGCGCGCCGATCACGGCAAAATGCATTTTACCGTATCGCGTGTTAATGGTGTGACCACAACATTTGATGTGACCTTAAACTTACCTGGCAATCATTATGTGCTAAATGCATTGGCGGCGATTGCCATTGCCAGTGAATTAAATGTGGCTGATAAACACATGATTAAAGCGTTGGCCGAATTTAAAGGCGTAGGTCGCAGGTTCGAGCGTTATGGTGAAATTGCCGTGAAACAAACAGAAGTAAAAGCAGGCGGCACTTTTACACTGATTGATGACTACGGCCATCATCCAGTTGAGATGCAAGCGGTGATCGCCGCCGCGCGTGATGCTTTCCCTAATCGGCGCTTAGTGATGGCGTTTCAACCACATCGCTTTACGCGTACCAGAGATTGCTTTGAAGATTTTGTGCGCGTGCTTTCTAGTGCTGATGTGGTGCTGCTCACTGAAGTATACCCCGCGGGCGAGGCGCCGATTGTGGCAGCCGATACGCGTAGTTTGATTCGCGCTATTCGCGTAGCGGGCAAGGTAGAGCCGCAATTGGTAGAAACTACCGATGCATTGCCACAGAGTATTTTAAGTGTGGTACAGGCGGGTGATGTGGTGATTGTGATGGGCGCAGGTTCGATTGGACAAGTGGCAGCACGTACCAAGGAATTGGCTAAACAATTGGCAAAGGAGCCAGTCGCTTGATGCAGCAACTCATTACCAGCTCACAATTATTGCGCAACGAGCCGCTGGCACGCTACACCAGCTGGCGTGTTGGTGGCAAGGCAGATAGGCTATTTATTGCCGAAAACTTGGCCGATCTACAAGTGTTTATGCGCACGCTGGACCATGCTGAACCAGTATTTTTTATTGGATTAGGTAGCAATC
>JANMBK010000196.1:0-7447 GCA_031360365.1 Methylophilaceae bacterium | reverse complement strand
TGGCTAAGTCTTTAATGCCCTGCATTTGATCTGGCGGAAGGTGTGGCACCAGCAGCAATAAATCAGATGTGGTTGTAATTTGCCATAAACCAGGCCGCATGTTGTTTTCTGCAGCATGTGCAGTAGCTGCTAATAATGGGGCAATTAAACTAAAATTAAGCAAAGTAAAACCAGTTAAAATTTTGCGCATTGAATCTCCTTGTCAGTTATGACACACGTAATTTAAGAGGCCAAATAAGCAAATTAAGTTCAGGCAAGTTAAGTTCAGCGCAAATTAATTTTCTGCGGCTGAGACATAAACTGCATCGCCAACTTTTAATTCTCCACTTTTCATTATTCGCGCGGTTACTCCGCCGTGACCACGCATGGAGTTGTAACCGCCGTGGCCAAGTTGTAGCTCCATTTTGCTACATGGTTCGCACGGGCCGGTTACTTGTAATACCACTTCGCCAATGGTGAGTTGCATGGGTTGATCTTTAAACAGGCTTTTTGCTGCCAGTAAGTTAATGCCAGAAACCACTAAATTGCGTCTTAATTTGGCAGCATCTACAGGTTTGCCCATCAGTGCGCTGATGACTGCAATATGCTCTGCTTGTATCAGCGTCACTTGACGCTTGCTGCCTTGGTCGTTAATCGCTAAAGCATTGCGTGATGAGGTGTTGCTGGTTCTATCTCCCACCAAGCCGTTTTGTGCGGTGGCTTGCACTTTATTTGTGCCTACGCATGCTGCTCCGTGCGCTGGGCGTAAATAAATGGCATCTAAGTGTCCAGTTTGGCTAAACTGTTGTGTTAGCTGGCGTAAAGTAAAATTTGTCGCGTCTGCCATGATTTTATAGTGTAAGAAGGTTTAACACATTTTACTTAAAACTAACATGCTAAGGTGCAATAACTACCAGGCATCAGATGCCAACGCCAACGTAATAAAAGCCTAATTAAGTAGAATAATAAATAATGCGCTAAAAGCCCTATAGATATTGGCTTGCAGGCTATATTATCTCGTATATACTTGGTGCCTTATTGACGCAGTTTTGCATTCGTGCCACTATAAAATTATGAGAAAATGATCAAATTTTTTTGAGCAAACATTTACTAAATAATTTATACCATTAACTAAGCTTAACAATTTAATTATTAAAAATGGCAGATTTATCAGTCACCTACAGCAAAACGCCTAAAGGTTTGCGCGCGCGCAGCTCTTTTATTGGCGGGCTTTCTGGCAAATTAATGAAAGTGCTTTCGTTTATTGATGGTGTATCAAAAGCGCAAAGCATTTTGACCAAGCATGATGCTATTAGCGCAGATAAATTGCTGGATGCCCTAACCAAACTTGAAAATGACGGGTATATTAAGCCGGCGGTGGTGAAGGTTTTTAGCGATGACGATGATGATTGGGATTTTGACAGTGGTGCTGATAAGATTGTGGTGGAAGAATTTTCTGCTACTAAACAAGAAGAGGCAATTAAGCAAATTGAAGCCGATGCGCAGGCGCGCTTAAAGGCAGAAAGCCAAAGTAAAGCAGCTGAGCTAGCCAAACAGGTAGAATTAACCAAACAGGTTGAATTGGCAAGGCAGGCCGAAATTTCAAATCAAGAAAAGCAGGCACAGCAGGCTCAAGCGCATTTACAACAAAAAGAACAAGAAAAAGTGCAAGCAAATCCGAAAGAAAAAGCGAAAGAGACTGAAAAAGTACAGCAACAAGAAGCACTGATTAAAGCGATAGAAAAAGCCAAAGCTGAAACAAAAGTACAAGAGCACATGCAGGCTGAAGCAGCCCAAGCGCAAAAAAATCTTAAATTAGAGGCCCTTAAAAAAATTAAGGCAGCGCAAGTTGTAGAAGCAGCAAAAATTGCACAGGCCAAGTTGGCATTAGATGAAAAAACCAAGCTGGTACTTGAAGAAAAAACTAGGCATGAGCTGAGTTTGAAACAACAGGCAGCCAATGCAGTAGCGGCTACGCAAGCAAAGCTGGCAGCGCAAAAATTGGCCGAGACTAAAGCTGAAGCGTTACGTTTAGCGGCAGCAGAAAATGTGCGTCTTGATAAGGCGCGTACAGTACAAGAAATTCAAGCAAAAAAAGCCACTAAGGCTGCTTTGGAAGCACAAAAAATTGCTTTTGCCGAGGCCGAACAAATGCGTCTAATGGCTGAGTTTGAGGCGCAAGCCAAGCAAGAGGCCGCCGCAACGCAACAAGCTGCGGATAGCGCTTTGCATGCAGATGACTCGGCACATGCTGCGTTAGTAGCAGAAGCAAAAGCCAAACTTAAAGCCAAGGCCGAGGCGCGTGCTAAAGCAAACGCGGAAAAGTTGGCATTAGCAAAAGCTGACAAAAAGCTTAGATAGCACCGTAATGCATACTCCTTGAGCTAACTGTACTAAATTATACGGCCTAGAGTTCTGAACAATTTCATTAGCTAAACCGTATAAATGAATGCAGATGATTTACAACGCTTAGTCACCATTACCATGCCTTATGGCAAGTACAAAGGCCGCATACTGGCCGATTTGCCTGGCAATTATTTAAACTGGTTTGCGCGCAAAGGCTTTCCAGCAAATGATTTGGGCAAATTACTGCAGTTGATGCAAGAGATTGACCACAACGGATTATCTGAATTGTTAGTACCATTAAGAGTAAAATTAAAGAACTGACATAGAGAACATGACATGACCAACAAAAAAGCAAACGACACCACTACGCTATCGCAGATGGTTGCCAAGACATGCTTTTGTAAGCTTAAAGAATTTTGTGTAGATAAAAATAGTAGCGCATGCATGCGCCACAAAAATATTTATGCTGAATTTATGCAGCACAAAAAGCCAAAATAGCGTTATGGCAAGTGTTTTATGGCGGCTTAAGCGCTGTTAGTCAATTGCTGGTGATTTATTACTCGTAAAACTTACTTTTTAATCAGCTTCCAGCTCTACTTCATTCACATAGTAATAGTGATCCTCACGGCTTTCGTTCAACATCTGCACTTCCTGTGCAGCGTTTTCTAAGCTAAAAAATGCGTAGATGGGATGATTTTGCTCGTTAACAACTTGGTAAATAGTCATTATATGCTCCAAATAAATCAATTAATTAAATGTGTGTGACTGTATTTAACTAAGCAATTATTAGACCAAAATATAATGACAATTTAAGGTCTTTAATCAAATAAAAAGCTAACTTATTATTCATTGGCTTAAAGGTTTTATTTAAGGCGGTTTCTAGAAAACATGCTAAATGACTGCACTATCAACGTGCAATATCATCCAAAACTTGACACAATGACAGTACTTTTAATAAGTTTAATTTAGAAAATGATTGAATAATACTGACAATTTAAAGTAGAAATTCAGCTTGATTTTTTTGCTTTGGAACTTAAAGTAGCGCCTTAGCTCGTATCGTATAACCTTAGCGCAACCATGTGATAAGTTTAACCATTTAATGTGTTTAAATAGAAAAGTGAATACTATGCACATCGTCAGATTTTGTTCGAGTTTGTCAGCAAGTTGCCGTTATTTTTTGCTGCTTATTTTAACTTCCGCCAGCGTGCAGGCCGCCGTGTTGCCAGAGCCAACTATTGAGCTTATATACGATTTAAAACAATCAATGGTAAAAATTGGCACAACAACAAAATCTGGCGGGCATGGTTTTGGTACTGGTGTAGCGGTTAGCAAAGACCATGTGGTCACCAATTGTCATGTGTTGGGCAACGCCAATGGCATTAGTGTGAGCAAATGGGGTGCCGAGTACCCAGCGGAATCGCTACAAGCTGATTGGAAGCACGATTTATGCATTTTAAAAGTGCAATATGCGGATTTAAAACCGATTGCCATGGCGGATTCTTCTAAGCTCAATTATGAGCAGCAAGTCATTTCTATTTCGATGCCAAACGATTCACCCGCGCCATTTGTGGCGCTTAGCACTGTGAAAGCGCTGTACGCGTTTGATAACGAGCAAGTGATTCGCACCCAGGCTGCGTTTGCTATTGGTGCAAGTGGCAGCCCAGTATTTGATTACGAAGGCAAACTCATTGCCATTAGCACTTTTAAAAGCCCAGGCAAAAACGCTTATTACTACAATATGCCAATTAATATGGTTAAGGCTCTACTATTGACAGAATCGGTGCCGCTTAATTCGATTCACGCCGCGCCGTTTTGGGACGCTGCTGAGAACGACAGGCCATTTTTTATGCAAATTGTGCTGCCCTATCAAAATAATCGTTGGCAAGATGTGCAATCCATCGCTAAAAATTGGGTTGAAAAAGAGCCAGCAAGCGCCGAGGCTTGGTATTATTTAGGGAGATCTGCACAAAACTTGGCCGACATCAATCGTGCAAAAACGCATTTTAATAAAGCACTCAGCCTTCAAGCTAATCACCCTGCCAGCTTGCAGGCTATTGCACAAATTGCGCAAACTGAGGGCAAACAAAGGGAAGCGGATAAAATTCGTGTGACTTTGAAAGAAATTAACCCGGAGTTGCTAGAAGGCTTGGACTTAGCAGGTTCGGACCCAGCCAAGTAAGATGCGCAAAATGTAGAACAATATAAATTTTAATAGGTAAAAAATATGAAGGGGATTTTTGCAGTTTTGGTACCAATATTGGCGTTGGGGGGCTTAATGCTTTATGCAGATAATATGGCACCAGACGACCAAAAACCTTATCAATTATCTGAGCTGGCTAAAGTGGGTAATGAGTGTGAAATTATCTCAGAAAAAGCCGCCATGAAATTGCCCGAAGGTTTAGAGTTTCAGCGACTAGAAAAAGCGGGCCGCAAAGCGCGCGTGCTAGAAACCTGTATGGTTGACCGGGGTTATCAAGAAAATGCAGATTGGGCGCTGTTTGCCAAGTTGCAGGCAGAGCAAGAGGCCAAATCTGGCAAGCTGAGTGTGGACGAGGCTTATGAAAGCTTACGCAGACAATATATGTTGATATACCAAGCTGAAAAAAGCGAGCCAATTTATTGGGTGTTGGCTAAAAAATAGTGTAAAAATGGATGCTCTGCAGACCAATATCCATGCAGGTTGCGGCACACTGGGTTTAATATCGTTTTGTTATATAGTTGTGGCTGTTTATATCATTCGCGATGGGCAATTGACCTTATGACTTCATACGAGTAAATTTATTTTGTTAAGGTAGATTTTAAACATGTTTGGGGCATGTGGCATGAAGATTTTACTTTTTAAAGTGCTAATGTTTTAGCTGCTTAGCGCATGGACATATCCGCTATTTACAGTAAAACGCCAAAAGGTTTGCGTGCTCGCGCTTCGCTTATTGGGGGGCTATCATCCCACTTAATGAAGGTGCTAACGCATGTCGATGGCAGCTCCAAAGCCGAAAACATCCTACTTAAGTTTGATAAACTTACCCCACAGCAACTTAGCGCAGATTTAACTAAGCTAGAGCAGGAAGGCTACATTCGACTAGCCACAGTCACATCTGCCAACGATAACAGCTGGGCGCTGACGATTAATTTTGAGCCGATGGTGGTAGAAGAATATCAAAGTGAGCAAGAGTTAGAAGTTAATGCACAAGCAGAGAAAGCTGAGCAAGCCCGCCAACAAGAACAACAGCAAGCTGAGCAAGCACAGGCTATGCAATTGGCAGTAGAGCAACAAGCCAAACTAGAAGAAGAGCAGCGCCAGGTTGCGCAACAAAAAGCCGAGAAAAAAGCGCAAAAATTGCGCGCCAAAGAAAAAACCAAAGCAGAAACTAAAGTAAAAGCATTGCTGGAGCAAGAACGTATCGCAATTGAGGCAGCAAAATCTGACGAAGTTGCACGCATCAAAATCGAGGCAGAAGCAAAATTAATAGCGCAGCAAGAAGCAGCAAGAGTTGCCGAGCGGCAAGCCGCAGAACGCGCCGCTAAAATAGCGGAAGAAAGAGCCAGAAAAGCCTCGCTGAAAGCGCGTGAAGTGGCAGAACAAGCTGAAATTGATGCCGAAGAAAAAGCTAAACAACACGCGCATCGCGAGATAGAACGTATTTCACGCGAGGCAGAAGAGGCGCAAAAAAAAGCCGACGCAGAAATTAGAGCCAAGCAAGAAGCTGAGCGCCTAGAGCAGCTGCGCATAGCTAAAGCGGCCGAAGATATGCGCCAAGCCGAACTTAAAGTGCAAGCTGAGTATCAGGCACAGTTAGAACTAGCGGCCAATGAAGCCGCTGGACAAGCAAGAGTTGTGGCAGAGGCAGTAGCGGAAGCTGCAGAAAAACAGCAGCTAGAACAAGCTGAAAAAGCAGTGCTTAAAGAAAAGCTAGTACAAGAACAAAAGGAAAAAGCACGCCTAGAAATAGCCAATGTGTTACGCAAAGCTGAGGCTGATAGAAAAAATGCGGTAGTACAGGCCAAAGCAGAAAAATTAGAAGCCAAACGCCAAGCTAAGGAGGAGCAAGAAGCTCGCTTACAGGCAGAACGTAAAGCGAAAGAAGAGAAAAAAGAACTTGCCAAACAACAAAAATTAAAAGCACAAGCAGAAGAAAAGGCTAAAACTGAAGCAGCAGATAACGCGCAGCGTGAAGCGGTGCGCATTGCAAAAGAAGCTGAAGTTGCACGTAAAAATGCGTTTGAAAAAGAACAGCTTCTGCTGAAACAAGAGATAAAACAGGCCACAGATGCGCTAGCAGCCCAAGTGGAAGCTGAGCAATTGGAACGCTTAAAAGCAGAGCATCTAATAAAAAGTGAACATCAAGCACAACAAGCAGCAGGTGTACTGCGTGCTAAATTAATTGCCGAAGAGCAAGCTAACATAATAGCCAAAGAAAATGCGCGCTTAGAGATGGAACGCATAGGCCAGGAAGCAGATATTGCACGGCAAAAAACGACCACTCAGCAGCATTTGGCTGAAGTAAAAAAAGGCAAGCCTGATAAAGATTTGCCCGTTAGAAACGATTTTGATGCCGCCGAGGCGGCAGAGGAAGCGACATTTGAGGCCGATGAACAAGCTGAAGAAGCAGTAGAAAAAATACAACGCACAATCAGAAAAACGGGCAGTGAAAAAACCGCCAAGCAAGCTGTTGAAGATGCAGGTAGAGCGGATATTAAAAATGCCGCTAAAGTTGAAGCTGTTGCAATGGCTAATATTTATAGCAATGCACAAGCTTTTGTATCAGCTAAAAAAATAATGCAATGGCTAGGGCTATTTACTAAAGTGACATTTATTTATGTGCCAGTGCTAGTTCTGATAATGTTTCTGCTATTACATTTTATTAACTTAAGTATATTGATTAAACCGATTGAGCAATTGGCTAGCGAGAGCATAGGAGAGCCAGTAGAAATTAAAAAAGTGCATGCCTCGCTTTGGCCGCAGCCACATTTGGTGCTAGAAGATGTGGCGATTGGTACTGGTAATAACATCGCGGCTGTGCATGTACTTCCAGTTGCAGCTAGTTTATTCGAAGAAATAAAAGTGGTGAAATCGCTGGTAATCGAAGGTTTAAACATTGAACAGGCCAATTTTAGTCAGCCG